>CALLBE010000098.1 GCA_938001985.1 uncultured Verrucomicrobiales bacterium
ATTATGGAATTAGATCAATCGCGCTAATTCTGGATAATCGTGCGGCTTGCGAATCTCCCACCTTTGTTAACCAAACGCGATGAATCTTATCACCACTACTAATTTACCAATCTACTAATGAAAATTTTAAATTTAGCTCTAATTACAGCCCTCTTATCCACCGGGTTGATGTGCGCTCAAGAACCGATCACGATCGAAAGTGAAATAACCGACGCTATTGATGGGCAAGGACAAGCCAAACGCTTAACGGAATCAACCCCGGGAGGCGCTTCCGTTCTGAGCATTGAGGAGTCCTCGTCGGGCAATGCTTATAATACGGCCGAAATCCTAACCTTCACGCCTGGTATTTATGCCAAAGCCGGTGCGGTGCCACTGGATGCTAGGCTTTCCTCCCGTGGAGGTGGGGCCACGAGGCGTTTTGGTTCTCGAGGAGTGACCTTGCTGATTGATGGCGTGCCTGCTAATATTGCGGATGGGTCTTATTATTCTCGTGGCTATGATGGCTCTAATATTTCTTATGTTGAGACGTATCGAGGGGCTAACGGCTTGGCGAGAGGTTCACAGTCTCTAGGCGGTTCTATTAACTTTGCTCAAAAAAACGGAATCACGGACCCTGGGAATTCAATCTTTGTGGAAGCTGGGAGTTATGACTTGATCAGAACAGGTATCACCTCGGACTATCGTGAGGGTAAGGTTGATGCGTTCTTCAATTATTCGCATGGAGAAGCTGACGGTTATCGAGATTATCAAGGCTGGGAGCAGACGTTCTTTAACGCGAATGTGGGGTATCAGTGGAATGAAACCACCGCCTCTAGATTCTATTTATTGCATGTTAATTCGGATGTGGAGTTGGGGAGTTCCTTGTCTTTTAAGGATTTTAAAGAGAGACCTCGCTTCACTCAAAACAATGAGGGTGAAAACCGCGACCTCAACATCACTCGTTTAGCGCAAAAAACAACGTTCACCGTCGGGTCGACTTCAGGGGAGTGGCACGCGTTTTATCAACGCACGGATTTTGATCATTTGATTGATCCGGATACTTTTAGACCAGGCCTCACGCCTAATCTAATCGATTACGAGAGCGATGACTTTGGCCTTGGGTTGCGCACCAGCACCGAGTATACACATTTCACCTTAAGAACAGATCATGCGTTTACGTTTGGCATTCTGGATAACAAGAGTATTGAAGGGTTCGCTCCTGTGACTGGGCAAGAAGACACGGAGGATACGTTTTCTAATCTTAAGCTTTATGGGGAGTTGGAGTACTTTATCAGTCCTAAGCTCAGTGTGTTTGGTGGGTTGGGGTTTGTTCATGCAACAAGAGAGCGAGAAGTGGGGCCTCTGGATGTCACGCTGAATCAAGAGTTTGATGAGAGTTATAGCGAGTTCTTGCCTCGCTTTGGGCTCATTTATCAGCTTTCTGACGCCATTGCTATTTATGGTAATTATAGCCGTGGGTTTGAAGCGCCAGCGACCTCTGAAGCCTCAAGTGCCGCTCCACAAGCGGCGAAAGCGATCACTTCAGATACTTTTGAAATTGGAGCGAGATCGGAAGCTTCTCGAGCTAAAGGGGAGCTCTCGGCCTTTTATAGTTTGGTGGATAATGAATTCACAAATGAAGGAGATGAGCGAAATGCGGATGCGGTCTATAGTGGCTTGGAGCTTGGAGGGAGCTTGGACTTGTTGGATAAGGGCTTTGGGAACACAGGGCTTTTCTTAGATTTGAATTATATCTACAGTCGCTATTTTTTCACCAGTGGTGTTGACCAAGGGCAATCCTTAGATGGGAATACGATCCCGGGCTTGCCTAAGCATTCGTTGAACTTGAGGTTAAAATTCCAACATGAAAAGGGTCATGAAGTCGCGTTGACTCTGGAGGCGGCTTCGGGTTTGTTTTATGATTATTTAAACACAGACACGTCACAGAATCCAAAGTCTCCAGGTTATGGGATTGTTCACTTAACGACGAAATACCAAGTTAATGATTCGCTAAGCCTTTCTGCAGGGATCCGCAATTTGTTTGATCGCAACTATGTGAGCACGGTGACAATTGAGAACGGATTCAGCTTTCCTTCTGGTGATTATTCCGGTTACAGCCCAGGCGATGGGATTAACTTTTTTGCGGGTGCTAAGCTAAAATTCTAATCGCCTCATTGGTGACGCTGACGCTGTGGAATCCTATTTGCGGATGTGAGCGTGGCGTCACCTTTTTAATAAGCTTAGGCATGAACCTTGTTGCTATTTTCAAATGACAAAAAAACAATACTTTCACTGGCATCGCAGGTTGGCGATCCTCATTGGGGTTCCTGTCCTCTTGTGGGCGGTTTCCGGTATTCTACACCCTTTGATGTCCAATTGGTTTAAGGTGGATATTCCTCAAAAGTTTATTCGCCCCTCATCTCTAGTAACCGAAAACATCCAGCCGCCAGCGAAGATACTGCCTCAGAATCTAGCAATCACCTTTCTCAAGTTAGTCGAGATTGAAGGAAAAATGGGTTATCTTATTCAGGAAAAAGACCAGAGCTTTTCCTTGTTTGATGCTCGATACGGACGGCGCCTGTCTCTCAACGATTACTTGGAGCAGAAAGCCAGGTTTTATTTGAAGGATGAGGAGAGTGAGCTGAAATCAATCACGCTTATTCAGAACTTCAATAGCACTTATGCGCCTATCAACCGTTATCTGCCGGTGTATCGTGTCGCTCTAGATCGGACGGATGGTCATGAGGTTGTCATTGATCCTAGAACAGGGAAACTTGCGAGACATGACCAACCGCATATCAGGACGATGAAAACCCTGTTCGCTTGGTTTCACAGTTATTCGTTTTTAGGTTCAGTGGATTCGATTATTCGAGCCACGATTGTGTCCGTCCTTTCATTTTTGGCTCTATTACTCGGTGTTACAGGAATTGCGAACTTGATTCTTTTTTCTAGCAAAAGAGCTTCAGGGGGGAAAAGGAAACTCTCGCTTCTCAAGAGGTTTCACCGAGTGCTGGGAGGGTTGAGCTTTGTTTTCTATCTATTATTTGGCATCAGTGGGTTTGTTCACGCTCTTTCTAAGCTTAAGCCACAGCATTACCCACAACTAAAATCACAGAAAGTTGTTTTAAGCCAAGACTTGGAGACAGTGCCTCAATCACCTCAACAGCCCTCTGTGACCTCGGCTGCGCCGGCTTCTTACTGCTCATCGATCACGTCTGCGACACTAGCCCTAATAGAAGATGTTCCTTATTATCGAATACAGACCTCAGGTGGGGTGTTCTATCAAAACGCAACCGATGGGCTGAGAATAAAAAATGGAGAATCTAAACATTTGAAAGAGCTTACTGAGAGGTTTCTTCCCGCTATTTACAAAGAACCTATTACAATCTTGAATTCTGAAAAAGTGACCGCTTTTTCTAAAACCTATGGGTTTATTGACCGAAGACTACCGGTCTGGAAGCAAGCGCTGAGTAATGGTGATTTTCTTTATATTGATGTTAAAGATAATGCGGTTGCAAAGCTCAGAAGTTCGGATCGTCGAATTGAAGGATTCATCTTCAGTATGTTTCATAAATTCCATTTTATTGACGCCTTAAATAAAGAGTTAAGGGACTGGGTCTCGGTTATTGCCGCAGCTTCAATCGCGCTCTTAAGTTTGCTTGGTTTTTTGATGCTGATCAAAAAGTAAGGAGAGAAAAATCGCTTGCTCTTAAAAAGAGAGAGATATCAGATTCTGATATCATGAGAGAAAAGGCACTGACTTCGAATAAGCGTAAATAACTACCTTAATTTATCATAGCTCTCTTTCTAAATCAGGAAAGGGAGTTCATACACACGAAGAGTATAGATCTGTGTTAACGATTGTACTCTTTTTTTGGAGCTTAGACTTTTCCCTTAAGTTTTAGAGTCGTCTCCTTTCTTAAGTTCTAATTTTAGAACGCCATTCGAACGCCTAGGTTGGCGTGGATATTGTACGTGTCTCTGAGGTCGTGTAGACTGGCTCGGAGATTGAAGTTCCCGTAAAGGCTCCACTGCTCGGAGGCGAAGTAACGTGTGAACCCAAACCCTAGTGATCCGTACCAGTTGTCGAGCGTGTTGAGTGTTTCAAACCCTGAGATGCTAGTTTCGGTTCCGTCGTGGTCGAGATAGTGAAGATTCGCTACGAGATAAGCTAAGGTTCGGTGCTCGCCAATTTGTAGGTATTTATCGATGGAAACACCCAGTCTATAATTCAGACTTTTGGCTTCATTGACTTCAACTAAAGAGCCGAAGTTGTCGGTGAATCGATCCGCATCGAGGTCGCTGTAGCTGACTTGGAATTGTGGGACGATTTCGTAGCCGTTATCGAGCTTGTA
>CALLBE010000099.1 GCA_938001985.1 uncultured Verrucomicrobiales bacterium
GGTCGAATCTTAGCGCCCATTGCGGCAACGGGGCAAATCATTGAGGGCGTTGAACCCTCGGACTCTATGATTCAAAAGAGTCAAGAGCGACTCCCTCAGCTCACTCACCATCACCAGACTTTTGAGGCCTTTCATGCGAAGGCCTTAGACAATCAACAAACTTATGACGCCATCCTCTTCACAGCCTTTATTGGCTGTTTACTAGGTGATTTAGGAAAGGCTTTAGATCAAACCCACTCACTCCTCTCCCATGAAGGCACGGTAATGCTAACCTTTTTTGTCCCTTGGGCTGAGCTTTCAGGCGAATTACCTGAAAACGAATGGGCCTTGGATCAAAAACTAAACTTAGGCTCTGGTGAGTGCTTAGAACTTCACACAAGGCATACCTTAAAACGCCACAGCCAAACCCTCCGACGAGAACATAAGTATCAACTTAAGAGTAAAAATATCGTCACCAAAAGCCACAGCTCAACTCAAGAGCTTCGCTGGTATTACTGGAGAGAAATTCAAAACCTACTGACTCAACATCACTTCAAGCCCACTCAAACGATTTGGGATTTTGACTCCAGTGAAATTGATGAAGAAAGCTCCGTTTTCTCTATTTTTGCTACAAAAGTATAGAGGATAGCTAACTTAGCTAAGACAGACTAGGAACAAGCTCTTAAGCTCACTCTAGTTTCTTTCAAAATAAGTCCCTCAACAGAGAAGGCCACATTCTTTAAAATTCCGTATTGAAGTAGAACTGGAAGCTCTTAAGCGAGTCATCATAGATCGCCTCGTCATCACTGTTTGAGAAGAAGTGATAAGGAATGAAATCAATCGCAATCGGACCAACAGGCAGGTTCAACCTGAAACCAACACCTGCGTCTCCAAGGATATGACTGCTTTCAAAATCCCAGCTATCTTCATTCACAAAACCTGCATCAGCAAATAAAGCTAAACGAATATTTTCTACCAACGGGAAAGTCACCTCAAACGTGGTTGCTAAAGATGTATTACCACCAATCGGCTCTGGGCTTGCCAATCCTGGAACTAAAGGAGAAGCCTCACGGAAATCAAACCCTCTCAAGTTACGGAATCCACCCAAAAACTGCCTATCAAAGTGCTGAACCTCATCACCACCAAAGGCTTCCTCACTCACTCCCACACTGACATCGATATTCAAAATCGAATCCCACCTCATGCGAATATGTTTCTTATAATCTAGGTTAAACTGATAATTCTGAACATCGCCACCAAATAGGCCTGAGAGCTTAAGCCCTAAGTCAAACTGAGTCCCTTTACGAGGAGTTTGAATTCGATCTCTCGAGTCAAATGAGAACCCTAACTCTAAAGCGGTTCTGAAGTAGGTAAGATCTTCAGATTGAGTCGTGTAATCATCAAAGAAAGTCCCCAACGCTGCTGGTTGTCCTAAGTCAAAACCGTCCACGCGAATATTCTCCAAACGAACCCCTGCTTGTAAATACGTACGCTTCGTAAGCGGGAACCTCAAGGCAACCGAACCACCCGCATCTCGCTGCTCATAGAAATCAGAAACAAAGTTCTTTTCAGTGTAGTAAAGCTCATTGATTTCACGCAACTGATACCCCATGAACCAAGGCTCAACCAAGTTTAGTTTAAAATCCTTACGGCTTTCACCATAATTAATGCTCATTCCAAAACGCTGACCGCCTCCTTGGAATCCCCACGGGTTGAAAATATCGAAGTTAGACTGGGAGATATTAAAGAACCCTACCAATGCTGAATCCGAGCTGAATCCTGCACCCACGCCTATTGAGCCCGTTGCTTTTTCTTTAACCTGAATATCAATATCTCGCTTACCGTCACGAGTCGCTCGGTCACTCACGTAAACCTCACTGAAATAGCCTGTATTACGCAGACGGTTTTGAGTATTTTCTAAAGCCACTCGGTTGAGAGGAGCTTCTGGACGTAAAGTTAGCTCACGACGAATAACCTTATCTTTGGTCTTCGTATTTCCTTCAATATTCACATAACCCACCTTAACTGATTTGCCCGGAATAATACGGTAATGAATATTAATCTTATTGCGCCCTGCATCCTTAAGTTGCTCAATCACACGAACATCTGCATAACCTTTGACTCCATAATAACGGCGAATTCTATTCTTATCTTCTCTCAGCTTTTTAGAGGAGAAAGCTGAACCCGAGCGGAGCGAAAGAGCTGGGAAGAGCTCTTTATCACTGTAAATCTCATTACTATCAATCGATACGCCTGAGATCTCATACTTAGCACCTTCATAAACTTTGATATAAAGGTCTGATTTATTCTTTTGATTCTTCCAGTAGTAACCATTGGACTTAGCCTTCAGGTAACCATTTTCACGATAGAACTCCACGACACTCTCGATGTCTTCTTCCAGCTGATTCTTCTCGATACGATTTGATTTAGTCAACCATGAGAAAAAACCCGACTCACGGGTTTTCATCTGAGCTCGTAAGCCTTTGCCTGTGAAGGCTGAATTCCCTTCGAACTTAATATCTGCGACCAAATTCTTACGGCTTTCATTCAAGGTGAAAACAAGGTCAACAAAACCATTTCTAGAAGACTTTTGAACCTTATGCGAAATATTAAATTTAGAGTATCCATTATCACGGTAAAACTTTTTAAGCTTCTTTATCGCATTAAAAATAACGGACTCACTCACCGGATCTCCAGCTTTTAAGTCGGTTTGTCTTAATAGCTTATAATTACTGAAATCATTATTCCCAACAAAACCAACACCAGCGAGCTGCGGCAATGGATTAACCACCAGTCTCAAAGCCACTTTCTCTCCATCTGGTTTGGCCAAAAACTCAGCTGAGGAAACCACATTTTTTTCAATCAAATTCTTAATATCTTCATCTAAGAGCAAAGGCTGATAAATACTGCCTGGACCCGTTGTGATATTATTACGAATCAAAGCCTCTGTTACTCGATAGTCTCCCTTTTGTACAATCTCAAGACTGCTAACAGAACGCCTATCGGACTCTTGTGCCGGGAGCAAGCTGAATAAAAGGATAAGCGCGGTTAGGGACTGAATAAATTTCATTAAAATTAGTAGTTATGATAAGTTGTACGTCTTTAAACTTCACAGTCAAGGATTCTCAAATTATCTATAGAGTTCTTAATTATGTCTGACTCAGTTTACATCGTCCCACCGTGCCACGAGGACGTTAAAATACTCCACCAAGATGAGGACATTTTACTTGTTCACAAGCCCCACCTTCTTCTCAGCGTTCCAGGCCGAGACCCTCGCAATCACGACAGCATTATTTCTCGTTTGGTTAAGGAGCACCCTGAGGCCGCCATGTGTCATCGACTGGATTTGGACACATCAGGAATCATGGTTGTCCCACTCAACAAACCCGCACTCAGTGATTTAAACCGCCAGTTCCGAGAGCGTGTGGTTGAAAAAATGTACACCGCCGTGGTCTACGGTATTGTTGAAGAAGATGAAGGTAAGATAGATTTCCCCATCGGCTCGGACTGGGATGAACGTCCCCGTCAACGAATTGATTTTGAAAATGGCAAACCAGCAGAAACTTCTTACACCGTTGTTGAAAGAGACACGGTCAACAACCGAACACGCCTAATTCTCAGACCCGTCACTGGCAGAACCCATCAACTTCGAGTCCACACCAAAGCACTTGGCCACCCTATATTGGGTTGTGACATGTACGCTCACTCTGAAGCCTTTAATATGTCAAAACGCATGCTTCTTCACGCCACTGAGCTGAGCTTTTTCCATCCCGTAACGGGTGAAAGAATTGAGGGCGTTTGCCCGCCAACGTTCTAGCACTCAGACAACAAGCCCTCAAGCAGCAGGCAACAAAAAAGCCAATCATGATGATTGGCTTTTTATATTTAATCTTTAATTGACCTAGGATTAGCGACGTAGACCTAAACCTTTAATAAGGTTTGTGTAACGCTCTTCGCTCTCTCTCTTAACATATTTAAGAAGTGTGCGGCGCTTTGCTACCAACTTCAAAAGACCACGTCTTGATGCGGAATCTTTTTTGTGTACTTTAAGGTGCTCAGTTAGGTGCAAAATTCTACCTGTCAATAAAGCAACTTGGTAATCAGCACTTCCTGTGTCCTTCTCGTTTAACTTGAACTCGTCGTAATTAATATCACTCATATTTTTATATTCTATCCGGAATTAATCAGTCCTTAAACCTCTTAACCCATTAGCTCGGAGAGGGACTATGCAACAAATCTCGGCATTAATGCAACTATAATTTTCCTTCTATTTCCCTTCTTCTCGGAAACAGGCCTCATTAAAGGCTGACCCTCGAGTTT
>CALLBE010000100.1 GCA_938001985.1 uncultured Verrucomicrobiales bacterium
GGAATCACCACTACTTGGTGCTGAGCAACCTGAGGAGGCAAAACAAGCCCGTCATCATCAGAATGAGCCATAATCATGGTCCCAATCAAGCGAGTAGAAACCCCCCATGAGGTGGTGTGAGCAAACTGCTCTTTATTATCCCTGTCTTGAAACTTAATATTCTGAGCCTTAGCGAAATTCTGTCCTAAATAATGAGATGTTCCCGCTTGAATCGCCTTCTTGTCCTGAACCATGGCCTCGACCGTCAATGTCTTATCGGCACCCGGAAATCTCTCATTTTCTGTCTTCTCTCCCGGAATCACCGGAATGGCTAAAAAATCTCTTAAGAAATCCTCGTACAACTGGTGAATCTTTTCGGTTTCTTTCTCAGCACAGGCCTGACTCTCATGAACCGTGTGCCCTTCTTGCCAGAGAAACTCTGCTGTACGTAAAAACATACGCGTCCTCATCTCCCAGCGCATGACATTAGCCCACTGGTTGATCAACAACGGCAGGTCTCTGTAAGAACTCACCCAGCGAGAAAACGCAGCCCCGATTACCATTTCTGAGGTCGGACGAATCACATAAGGCTCAGGCAGCTCACCTTGTGGTAGCATTTTTGTCTTACCATCCTCACCTTTAACCGCTTCCAGTCGGTGATGAGTCACCACCGCGCATTCGGTAGCAAACCCTTCCGCGTGTTCAGCTTCTTTTTCTAAATAAGACAACGGGATCAGCAATGGAAAGTAAGCATTCTGATGCCCCGTTTCTTTAAATCGATCATCGAGATAACGCTGGATATTCTCCCAAATAGCATACCCCCATGGCTTAATCACCATACAACCTCGAGTCTCAGAGCTTTCCGCCATATCGGAAGCCTTAATCACCTGCTGATACCACTCAGGAAAATCTGCAGAACGAGTGGGATTGATTGCGTTTTTAGGAAGCTTAGCCATGCGAAATCGAGTCTTACCAGAAGCGCCCAACTGAGCAAGCGAGAAAAATAGACTTTTTAGAAAAACGATTCCGCAGAACGCCTCTAAAAGAGAAGGAAAGCAAACACCCTCCCTCTCTTATAATGATTAGCTAGGAACCCAGCCCAACTTCTTCTCAATACCGGCAATCATCGCTCCTGCAATATCCTTGCCTGTTGAAGCTTCCACCCCTTCAAGCCCCGGTGAGGAGTTAACTTCCAGTAAAAGAGGGCCTCGTCTTGAGCGGATAATGTCAACACCTGCCACTTGGAGGTTGAATATCTTAGCCGCCTTAATCGCCACCTGCTTTTCCTCAGGTGTCGGTACGATTTTCTTAGCCGAACCGCCGCGGTGAAGGTTCGCTCGGAACTCGCCCGCTGCCGCAGAACGCTCAATAGCGGCAACCACTCGATTGTTCACAACAAACAAGCGCAAGTCCTTCCCCTGAGCTTCTTTAATAAACTCTTGCACAAGGAAATTAGCCCTAAGCGACTTAAATGCGCCAATCACAGACTCAGCTGCTTTTGAGGTTTCCGCAAGCACAACCCCTTTTCCTTGAGTACCCTCGAGAAGCTTCACGATCAATGGAGCACCCCCGACCATATCAATCAACTCCTCCGTCTCTTGAGGTGAATCCGCAAAGCCAGTGGTTGGGATATCAATTCCACCTTTAAACAGCTTTTGTAATGAAAATAGCTTATCTCTAGATTGTTTAATTGAACTCGCCGAGTTGAGTGTGAACACATCCAGGCTTTCAAACTGACGAATAAGCGCACAGCCATAGAACGTCATAGCCGGCTTGATTCTTGGAATAATTGCATCCAGATGATTCAAGTTACGACCGCCTCGGTAATTCACAGCAGGCGTTCCAGCGTCGAGTTTCATGTAACAATTACGAACATTGAAAAACTCAATTTCATGCCCTCTTTGCTCACCCGCTTCAATCAAGCGCTGATTACTGTAGAGTGCTGGATTACTCGCCAATAAGCCAATCTTCAAGCCTGAGTGACTTTTCTCATCTTTTTTATAAAACTGCCTAATCTCATCCTCGGTATAGTGACGAAGGCAAAAGCTCTGTGACGGATCCACAAGCGCTTTTCCTGAAATCGCCTCACGCCCCAACAACATACGATAGCCCATCGAATCACGATTAGCGAGGGTCAACTCGATTTCCCACGAATGATCACCTAACCCTAAGGAAACCTTCACCACATAGCGCTTTTCTGAACTGCCATTTGAGCTCTTAATAACACGGCGATCGTGAACTGGCATCTCACAACTCATGGCCGTTTTCCTATCGTTCTGAAGCGGTGCTAAATCAAAAGCCACCCATGACTGACTTTCACGGATAAAAGGCTTAATATTATAAGCATGAATTGACGAGGTCTTAGCCCCCGAATCAACCCTAGCTTTAATGGCAGGAATACCAAGCGACGGCAAAGAGCACCACTCTTCACTACCAATAATTAATTTTTCAATATTCATATCAAAACGACTTCAAAAGAGTCCAGTCAGAGTCAATTACTGAAGCGATTAAGACATGGCAATCAAAAATTAAATCAACGAAAAATAAGCCTTATAAAACCGATGAATAAGAGTTCATTCAGGCCCAAAATTGATCGCCTGAGAATGAGATGAAAATGCCTTTTTAAGGGCTAAATAATTAACCTCTCTAATTCAGGGATACTCATCACCCACGCCCCAGAAGCACCAGACAACATCCCCTCTAAACGGTCATTCGTAGCCACATACAAATCACAAGA
>CALLBE010000101.1 GCA_938001985.1 uncultured Verrucomicrobiales bacterium
TGAAAAAATCTTATGTGGCTTCAGCCATTGTCGGCGTCAGCTCACTTTCGCAGCTGGAGTCTATATTAGACTATTGGAACACCCCAAGTCTGCTCTCCGAAGATCAGATTAATCTATTGGAGTGTATTGGAAAAAAATCTGGCTACCCTATGGAAAACCCAGAGGCAATCTCTAGTGAAATAACCTCATTCACTCCCCCAACAACTTACCACTCTTACGCTAAAACATCCTCCCCTTCTTATCGTCAGAACGTGGGTGCTATTATTCAAAATAAAGATGGTGAGATTTTAGTCTGCGAACGCCTAAACAACCCTGGAGCTTGGCAGTTCCCTCAAGGGGGCATCGATGAAAATGAAGATGCAAAAACCGCCCTCTTCCGAGAAGTTAGCGAAGAAATTGGCTTACCAAAATCAGCGTTAGCCATCTTAAAATCACACTCAGGCTATCAATATATTTACCCTGAGAAGGTGCGAATCAGCCAAGGAGCTAAGTATGATGGACAGCAACAAACTTACTTTTTGTGTGAATTGAATGAAGGAGCGCCTCCTATTCAATTAGAGCAACAACACGCTGAATTCTCTAACTTCCAATGGATCAAACCCGAAGCCTTTGATCTGAACTGGGTCCCTGATTTTAAAAAAGAGGTTTTTAAACGTGTTTTCAACGACTTCTTCAACATAGAGCTTTAATCCTGTGGCTAGCAAAGAACGAATTGATAACCTCCTCGTGAAGCGCGGGCTGTGTGATTCACGAGAAAAAGCCAAACGCTTGATCATGGCTGGCGAGGTGCGCTCGAATACAACCATCATCTCAAAACCGAGTACAAAAATTGATTCCGAAGCCCCTTTAGAAATCAAAACCAAAGAAAAATACGTCAGCCGAGGTGGGCATAAGCTAGAAGGCGCTCTCGAGGAGTTCAACGTGTCAGCAGAGAATAAGGTTTGTTTAGACGTCGGCTCTTCTACAGGTGGCTTTACAGACTGCTTACTGCAGCGTGGAGCCTTGCGTGTGCATGCCATTGACGTGGGGACCAATCAACTGGTGTGGAAACTCCGCAACGATGAGCGAGTGATTGTCAAAGAACAATTCAATGCTCGTTATCTTGAGCCTAAGGATCTAGGAGAACCAATTGACCTCATGGTCACTGATGTTTCTTTTATATCATTAACTAAAATACTCCCCGCTTCCATTGCTTGCATGAAGCCAGGGGGAGAGATGGTCTGCTTAATCAAACCTCAATTTGAATTGGAACGCGAAGACGTTCCTAAAGGCGGCGTGATTAAAAGCGAAGAATTACGAATGAGAGCAGTTGAAAAAATCCGTGCTTTTATTGAAGGTTCCGATAGCGTCACTTGGAACGGCTTTGCTCCCTCTAAAATTGCAGGGATGGAAGGCAATCAAGAATACCTAGCCCACTTGACCATCGACTCATGAAAATCGGACTGATCGCCAACACTTCTAAACCTGAAACCAAAGCAGGTTTAACTCAACTGATTTTCAAGTTTTCAGGGCATGCTCAATTACTTTTAGAAGAAAAAACCGCAGCGTTGATTGATAGCGATGAAGCAGGGGTTTCAGGCTATCAAGAACTGGCGAATCAAACTGACCTACTCCTTATTCTTGGTGGCGATGGCACGATTCTAAATATCATCCACCAACTCGATGACTTAAGCACACCTATTGCAGGCATCAATTTTGGTCACTTAGGTTTCTTAACCACGTGTAAAGAAGATGAAATCGACCAATTGATCTCTGAGCTTCGCAGTGGCAGCTATAAAACAAGCAAACGACAGCTTCTTTCCATCACGCTCAAACGAGACCAAGAGGTCATTTACACCTCAAAAGTACTGAACGAAATCTCAGTCAGCCGAAGCAATACGGGTAAAATGGCTTCGATGGATGTTTACGTAGATGACGAGCTGCTCAACCATTATTACGCCGATGGTATTTTATTCTCCACGCCTACCGGATCCACAGCTTATTCCCTAGCTGTGGGAGGGCCTATCATGAGTCCTGAAACAAAAGCCATCATCATTGCCCCCATATCGCCGCACTCGTTGAGTAATCGCCCCGTGGTCGTTGGCGATGAAACAAAAATCACGCTAAGTCCTGACCCCAGCTCTCACGGCGAGCTCTTTTTGTCCTGTGACGGACAACCTCTCCAAGCCATTGAATCTGATATGAAGCTAGAGATTAAAACCTCTAAACACTCCATCTCACTCATTCGCTTCAAGGATAGAAACTTCTACCAAACATTGAGACAAAAAATGCATTGGTATACTAATTTAAGAAAATCAGATCTCTACTAATCATGAACTATCAAGCACTCGCTAAACAAGTTCTTACTATTGAGAAAGAAGCCATTCAAGGGGTCAGCGATCGTCTCGATGAGCAATTTGACGCTTCCATAAAGACCCTACTTTCAGCCCTTCAGAAAAAAGGTAAAATTGTAGTCATCGGCATTGGCAAGTCAGGAAACATTGGTCACAAAATCGCAGCCACTTTTAACTCAACTGGAGCAACGGCTGTTGTCCTCAACTCCCAAAACGCCTTACATGGCGACCTCGGCATCATCTCCGATGGTGATGTCATCCTAGCCATGTCTTATTCGGGAGAGACCATAGAGCTCCTAGATATCTTACCTCACATCAAACGTTTTGACGTCAATATCATCGCCCTCACAGGCAACCCTGATTCAACTCTAGCTAAGCACGCAGATCACTTGCTTAACTCAGAGGTCGAACAGGAGGCTTGCCCTCTGAACTTGGCACCAACCTCTTCCTCCACAGCAATGCTAGCGCTTGGTGACGCGTTGGCGATGGTATTGCTTAACGCCAGAGGGTTTAATGCGGATGATTTTGCAAAGTTCCATCCCGGTGGATCTTTAGGTCGTATTTTATTAACCAAGGTGGATGACATCATGCGTGGCCATAATCGAATGGCTATTTTAAAGCCGACATCAACCGTTCATGAAGCCCTCAAGGCCATGTCTGATAAGAAGTCAGGCGCTTGCGTCATCACAAATAATGACAGTACCCTGCTTGGGATTTTTACTCATGGAGATTTCGTTCGAGCCTTCCAAAACAATCCAGCTCTTGGAGAACAATCACTAAGCACCGTGATGACTCAAAACCCCATTCAAATCAGCAGCGGTGAACTTGCTATGAGTGCCCTGAAGGTGCTCGAAAAACACGCCATTGATGACGTGATTGTTGTCGACAATAAAAACCAGCCAATTGGCCTCATCGACTCTCAAGATTTCGCAAGAAACCGTCTCTATTAATCATGAATAAGGACGGGATCTACCGAGACCTAGAAGCTCAGTTTCATGAATCATTATGGAATGACTTAGCCCCTGACGCCGAGGCTGAAATGATCCTGAAGACCATTGATTCTTCAAAAAAAGAAGCTCAAACTCTAAAACCTTGGCTAGAAGTCGGCTCTGGAAGTGGTCGAATCTTAGCGCCCATTGCGGCAACGGGGCAAATCATTGAGGGCGTTGAACCCTCGGACTCTATGATTCAAAAGAGTCAAGAACGACTCCCCCGGCTCACTCACCATCACCAGACTTTTGAGGCCTTTCATGCGAATGCCTTAGACAATCAACAAACCTATGACGCCATCCTCTTCACAGCCTTCATTGGCTGTTTACTACCTGATTTAGGCAAGGCTTTAGACCAAACACACTCACTCCTCT
>CALLBE010000102.1 GCA_938001985.1 uncultured Verrucomicrobiales bacterium
GGGGTATTAAAAGTACGCAGACTGGGATTTGAACCCAGGACCAATTGATTAAAAGTCAACTGCTCTACCGCTGAGCTACCTGCGCATTTTCACTACCTAAGTAGCGGGAGAAGGAAATTAATACACACACCTCTTCATTGCAAGCGAAAACTTCTTAAAATTGTCAAAAATTTCAGCTCTTTTTCGTGAAGCGATTTAATAACAAAGAGACTGTTGTTATTTTCAACAGCAAACAGAATCCGCCATACACAACGCCCCCCAAAGCAATCAAGGCGATCAAAGAAAATAATTCCGTCCAAAAGTTCAAATACACATAGGCACTGAGAAGTTCTTTCCCGAGCAATAAGGCGCCTCCCATCAATAAGCTAGAAAGCAAAATCAAGAGGGTTTTCTTAACCACCAGGGCTGAAGGCCTATACGATTTCACCAAGCCTATAGCCAAAAGGATCACGTTGACCCAGCCCGCAGCTGCTGTCGCGTAAGCCAAGCCCAAGTGCTCTAATTTAGGAAATAGTAAAAAGGCCAAGCCTAGATTGACTAAAACCACAACCAGCGCAAAGAGCATGGGGCTCTTCGTATTCTCTCTCGCAAAATACCCTGCCTGAAAAACCTTAGCACCGACATAGGCAGGCAATCCCAAGCTAAAAATAGCCAACGTCTCACCCGTTAGCTGAGCATCGTAAACCGTGTAATTACCTCGAGCAAAAACGAGGCGGCAAATCGGCTCAGACAGCACAAACAAAGCCACTGCGGCTGGGATCACAAGAAGCATGGCAAACTCGAGAGCTTGATTCATTTTTTCATTCGCTAACGCCCGATTATTCGCTCCCAAAGCCCTTGAAACCTCCGGCAACAAGACCACTCCAATCGCCACACCAACCAAGCCTAGGGGAAACTGATTAATACGGTCTGCATTATAAATCAAAGAGGTCACCCCATCTTTCTGCGAAGCAATCGTCTGACTCAACAGCAAGTTGATCTGCTGAATCCCAGCCGTCAGAACTCCAGGACCCATCAATAAAAATAACTTACGGATATCTCCATTCCATTTAAACGCAGTGGGCAAAAGCGTGAATCCATTTTGCCTAGCCATGTGCCACAACAACGCCAACTGTAGAAAACCCGCCACTAAAACACAGGTGACACAGACATAACCGGCATTGATTTTCATCCAGTTTTCAGAGCCATTCCACTCCGCTAAAGGCACCACCACGGCTAACCCTCCAATAAATACCAAATTCAAGAGAACCGGAGAAAAAGCCGATGTTCCGAATTTCTTCAATGAATTCAACACCCCGCTTAAATGCGCAGCTAAGGCAATACAGGATAAATAAGGAAAACAAATAAGGGTGTACTTAACCGTAACCGAAATAGCCTCTGGCTTGTCTAAAAAAGGCAACCAAACACTCACAATGAACCCCATATTGCTCATTGCTAAGAGCGATGAAAGTAGCAGCATCAAGCACAGCCAAGAGAAGCTAATCTGAGCAAACTCCTTAGCTTGCTCCGGTGTCCCCTCCGCCAGTTTCTTTGAAAAAATAGGGACAAAAGCCGCATTAAACGCTCCTTCTCCAAAAATACGACGAAACATATTTGGAAAAGAGAAGGCTCGATAAAAAGCATCGGATATCCAGCCTCGGCCTAAAAACTGAGCAATAAGCACATCTCGCACCAACCCCAAGACTCGACTCATCAAAGTGAATCCTGAAACGGTGAAAAAGGCGCGAATCATAATGTAGTTAAACCCTTATGGCTGATTAACTCAACCAACGCGAGCTAATCCCCTCGTAAGTATCAACACGCCGGTCTCTAAAGAACGGCCAAATCTGTCGAAAGTCTTCCATCACCTTACTTTCATAAGAAAAATAAAGCACCTCTTCTTCACTTTCAGACCCCTTCACCAACACTTCACCATAAGGATCTGAGGCAAAAGACTGCCCCCAAAAATCAATAACTCTCTGCGCGCCAGATTCGGTCTCCATGGTCTCTCGTCCAACACGATTGATCGCGGCAATGTAACAACCATTCGCAACCGCATGACCACGCTGGACCGTCTCCCAAGCTTGGTGCTGACGACGACCCCACTCCGCTTTTTCTTCAGGCAACCAACCAATAGCTGTTGGGTAAAAAATAATCTCAGCCCCCTGCAACGCCATCAATCGAGCGGCTTCGGGGAACCATTGGTCCCAGCAAATAAGAACACCAATCGTACCGTAACGAGTCTTCCAGACAGGATAGCCTCCATCACCGGGAGTGAAATAGAACTTCTCCTCAAAACCCGGATCTTGAGGGATGTGCTGTTTTCGGTAAACACCTAAGACCTCACCATCAGCGTCAATTGTAACCGAAGTATTATAATAAATACCAACGGCTTGTTTTTCAAAAAGAGACGCCACAATGACAATTTCAAACCGAGCGGCTAAGGCCTGTAATCTTTCGACTAAGGGGCCTTGAATCTCTTCAGCCAGCTCAAAGTATTTTGTATCTTGAACTTGGCAAAAGTAAGGAGTCAAAAACAACTCCTGAGTGCAAACAATCTTCGCTCCCTGCTCCGCGGCTTCAATAATAAGCCGTTCATTAGCCTCATAAGCCAACGCTTTGGTTGGATAGGCCTGAGATTGAATCAAAGCAACTTTTTGCATATAAAATTAACTTATCAATCGTGAGTGAGTGAAGATGGTAAGAGAAATTCTCTAAATCATTCCCAATTGCATTTTACCTTCTTCTGAAATCATATCCTGATTCCAAGCAGGCTCCCAAACCAGCTCAACTTTCGCGTTTTTAATGCCTTCAATCGTCATGATTTTAGACTGAGCATCCGCAGCAATCGTTGGTCCCATGCCACAGCCTGGTGCGGTGAGTGTCATCTTAACTTCGACTTCGATATCACCGGCTTCACCCGTATACGTCATGTCATAAACCAAACCTAAGTTAACAATATCAACCGGGATTTCTGGATCATAAACTTTTTTCATCTGAGCCCAGATTTGATCTTCTAGAGGCGCGTCCTTTAAGCGATCTTCCTCCTCTTGTTTTTTCTCATCTTTTTCAATGCCTAGGGCATCAATATCTTGAGATGAAATACGAGCCAACCCTGATTGCGTCGCCACCGTGTAAGTTCCTCCCAATGACTGCGTGATGAATACCGCAGCACCTTCCTCTAAAGTAACGGTGTCTCCACTTGGGATTTGAATAGCATTAACATCACGTTTTAGTAAAATTTCTGATTCCATGCCCCTAAAATGACTAGCTTTAGAAACTTTAGCAAGCCACGAGTTCAGATCTCTCTGTCCTGTTAAATAAAATCCATCCCCAAATCAACCGCAACGGCCGAATGAGTCAATCCACCCACTGAAATAAAATCAACGCCGGTTTCAGAAATCCCTCCAATCGTTGAAAGATTCACCCCACCAGAGGCCTCTAACTTGGCGAGTGAGCCTGCTTGTTTTCTCATCGAAACAGCAAGCTTCAAGGTATCCAAATCCATATTATCCAATAAGATAAAATCAATTTCACGAAGCTTCAATACAGCTTCTAATTGCTCTAACGTGTCCACCTCAACCTCAATCGGTATGGCTGGGTGATCTTTTTTAAATGTATCAACATAAGCCTGCAGAGCCATCACGCCCCCCAGAGCTTGAATGTGATTATCTTTGACCATCACACGATCAAAAAGACCCATGCGGTGATTTTGTCCACCGCCACAGGTTACCGCGTATTTTTCAAGCTCTCGCCAACCGGGCGTGGTTTTACGAGTGTCTAATAATTGGGTGGTGCTGTTTTTAATTTCTGCGACATATCTCCCCGTGAGAGTGGCCACGCCAGACAAACGCTGAAGAAAGTTCAACACCGTCCTCTCCGCTGTTAAAATAGAAGCGGACTTCCCTTGTATGCGCAGTACACATTCACCGACTTTTATCGCCTGCCCGTCTTTCGCTAAAAGCTCAACCGTTAAGGCTTCATCAACCTGACGACAAACCAAAGGAACCAAATCCAGTCCCGAGATCACTAAGGGTTCACGGGCCACCACTTCCGCACAGCTCTCTGAATCAGATGAAACAAAATACTGAGCGGTGAGATCTCCACTGCCTACATCCTCTTTTAAAGCCAAAGAAATGAGTTCTGTAATCGCCGGTGAAACCTTCATGGTAATTGCGTCGGTTTTACGTAACCAAGGAATCATCAAAGATTCCTGAATTAACGTTTTCTATTAAAATAAAAAAGAGGCTTAAAGGATTTCTCCAATTTGAACCGCATTGAGAGCCGCTCCCTTACGAACTTGATCTCCCACCACCCAGAGGGCCAGTGCGTTATCAATCACCTTATCCTCTCGGATTCTGCCGACTAAACAGTCATCTTTACAAGTCGTGTCCAAAGGCACGGGATAAAGCTCTTCTTCAGGTGAATCAACCACTTTAATCCCAGGCTTCCCTGCGAATGCGGCACGAGCGTCCTCCACGGAAATTGGCTTCTCAAAAGCAGCTGTGATCGACACCGAATGCGATCTCATGACAGGCACACGCACACACGTACACGTGACTTTTAAATCCGTTAAACCTAAAATTTTACGACTCTCATTGAGCATCTTAAGCTCCTCTTTCGTATAACCACCTTCTTGGAAAACATCGACGTGAGGAATCACGTTGGAGACGATTTGCTTCGGATAGCAGTTGATCTCAATCTCCTTGTTATTAACCAATGCATCCATCTGCTGATTCAACTCTTCAATACCGGCTTGACCACTACCAGACACCGCTTGGTAAGAGCTGGCGATAATAGATTTGAGCCCATACTTTTCATGCAAAGGAGCCAACGCCATTAAGCTGATAATCGTTGTGCAATTCGGGTTCGCAATGATGCCTTTAGGCGTGTTTTTAGCAGCCTCTGGGTTCACCTCAGGAACAATCAGAGGAACGTCCTCGTCCATGCGGAATGCTGAGGAGTTATCAATCACAATCGCGCCAGCCTTCGCTGCTGAAGGTGCGAATTCTTTAGAAGTGCCACCACCTGCTGAGAAGAAAGCAATATCAACGCCTTCAAAACTGTCATGCGTGAGTTCCTCAACCTCGATCGTTTTGCCATTAAACGTCATCGTCTTACCCGCAGAACGAGCCGATGCTAAAAGTTTAATCGATGCCACTGGGAAGTTTCTCTCCTCCAGGCATTTCATCATTTCAATACCTACCGCACCTGTGGCGCCGGCAATCGCAATGTGTTTTCCCTCACTCATGGTTGAGGGCATTTTTACGTGGAAGTTACCACAGGAGCAAGCTAAACCTAGCGACTTCTACAAGCTTCTTGGAATCAATCGTCT
The DNA here is from genome assembly GCA_938001985.1 of uncultured Verrucomicrobiales bacterium. Taxonomy (GTDB): domain Bacteria; phylum Verrucomicrobiota; class Verrucomicrobiia; order Verrucomicrobiales; family Akkermansiaceae; genus CALLBE01. Next base: position 5,315 of record CALLBE010000102.1, read on the forward strand.
AAATAATGAGCCAACTGCTTCTTCAACTCCCCTCTCGCTCGGAACAATAAACTCTTTAAAGCCGAAACACTGACGCCTAAAACACCAGCGATTTCATCGTAACTCATGCCGTTATCTTTAATCAAATGGATCGCCATTTGAGCTTTTTTAGGCAGCGCTTGAATCGCCGCTTCAATGGCTCTGTTTTTTTCCAACTTCAGTTCAATCACATCCGAACTCAAGGACTTCGCCTGAAGGTCTGTTTCAGAATAAGTGTCTTCTGTTTCCGCTTCAAAATGAGTGACCTCATGGCGACGATGAGAGCGCTTCATCTCATTAAATACCAAGCGCTTGGTGATCATAAACAGAAAAGTCAAGAACTTGGCTTTAGGCTGGTAGCGCTTCCGACTTTTCCAAAGTTTAATAAAGACTTGCTGGCTAAGGTCTTCGACATCGTTCGCCCCTCCCAGCATTTGGTAAATAAGGTTAGCTACTTTTTTATGATGCAACTCAACCAAGCACTCAAACGCCTCTAAATCATCTTTTTGAGCCAACAACATCCACTCAACAGAACGAGTGTTCTCGCTCTCGTGATTTTTATCTGAATCAGATGATTGTGGGGCTTTATTCAAAATATCGTAACCAGAGCGTCTTAATGAATCAAAAAGAGGCTATTTAAAACACCTCCTCAAGACCTGTTTGCATTCTTATTTTTGAGGTCCGTAGATCGGCGTCACCTCCACTTTTTGAGGTGAGGTTTTTTTACCAAAAAAGGCACCAATATCTTTAGTCGTCACAAATAACATAAAACCAATCAACAAGAGCGCGAATAGATTCTGAATAGGCAACAACTTCTCTGCCGATACAGGTGACCCCTTAATCCACTCAATCAACGCAATCGTGATATGCCCACCATCTAAAACCGGAATCGGCAACAAATTAAAAATCGCCAGGTTAAAGTTGATGATCACAAAGAACCATAACAAGCGATTCCACCCATGCTCTTGCTGTAAAACCTCAGCCTTACTCGAAACCAAGCCAACAACCCCCATTGATTGGTCCAATCCGATATTATTATCAGGAGAGGCAAAGGCCTTTAATGATTTAAAAATCCAAGAAAAACTCTCAACAACCTGCTCAACTGGCGTAGGGTAAACAAACTCAGAGGCTTGCTCTAAAAAAGAATTATCCCACTGAACACCCAAGTATAACTTATCTGTATTGCTCGGAGTGAACATGGCAACCTTCAATGCCTCAACCTTACCTGAGCGCTCTACCGAAAGGTTAATTTCCTTAGGATTTTCTTTTAGTACAGCAACAAGTTCCACACGACTGTGAATTGACTTCCCATTGACGCTTTTAATTAAATCGCCTGGCTGAACCCCTGCCAATGCGGCCGGACTTCCCTCGGTGACAGAGCTAACCAAAGGTGGAAATGCGGGCGAAATCCCTACAATCCTTAAACCACTTCGCTCAAACCATAATTTTTTCTGCACAGAAAATGTCGACTCCAACTGCATAGGAATATCCACACCGGGTCTCTGAATGGAGAAATAAATGGAATTCCCCTCACTCAACTTAATCGTGGTGTCAATTGAATGCTGACCGCCAGCCCAGCTCGTGATTTTTTCTCCATTGATTTCTAGAATCTTATCTCCTGGTCTGAACCCAGCGGCTTGAGCCGGTGAGTCTTCCTTAACATAACCAACGGTTGTGATGTTCAGAATATCTGCCGGCTTGCCCATGAACCAAATACCAAAAGTACCAAGCAACCCGAATAAAAAGCTGAATAAAGGCCCTGCAAAAGCCACGATTATTTTGTCTAAAGGCGTGATTGCAGACATCTCCTTAGCTTTAGAATCTCCCGACTCTTCAGACCCATCTTTATTCTCTTTCCCTTCGACCATCTCCATGGGCGCAAGTTGGGGAACTGAAACAAACCCACCTAGTGGAATCGACCCTAGGGAAAAAGGAACCCCGTCAATAGTCGTCTCCCAAATCGGTTTTCCAAACCATACCTGAAACCGGTCAATACGAAGACCTCTCCAACGAGCCGCAAAATAGTGACCCAATTCATGAACAAAAATCATGCTATTGAAGACCACACAGATAATAAAAATATAGGACCCGATTTGTTTGAGAATATCCATTAACATTTTCCCTTATGATTGTAACCTAAGCTGCGAATAGCAACCTTTGTTTTCCGCTTAATTAAGCATCTCTTTCATATTGCCAAGGAAGTTAGCCAGCTCTTCATCACTGGCCTCCTGCCCCATCAAATCGTCATAACTGCTGGTATCGATGAATTTCGTATCAATTTCTTTTAAAAAGGTACTCGGTAAACAAGCCACCTTCTCTTTGTATTTAATACGGTAAGCGCAATAAGTCATCGTCAGGCGGTCTTGAGCTCGCGTCATCCCGACATAAAGCAGGCGGCGCTCTTCATCGACGGTATGCTCTTCTAAACTTCGCTGATGTGGTAAAATGCCTTGCTCTAAACCCACGAGATAAACCAAAGGGAATTCCAAGCCCTTGGAGGCGTGGAGAGTGATCAAAGTCACCCCTTTCTTCTTTTCCAAATCATCATTGTCTTCACGCTCCGAAGCCAAGGACATTTCATCCATAAACTCTTGAAGACTCTTCCCCTGCTTCGACAAGGTTGTCAGCGAGGCCATGACTTCGAAAATACCTTCGTCTCGCTGGGTTCTTTCACTCTCGTTTTTACATTGTCGGTGAAGCCAATCCGTATAACCAATCTCGTCCAAGAGCTGATTCAAGATTTGAGGCAAGGTCGCCGTATTCGACTTGATCAAGGCTCGATACTTCTCAATTAAAAAAGTAAACGCCTCAACTGCATTTTGCATTCGAGTGGATAATTTAGACCTAAAATCTGAGTTCTGGAGTGTGAGCCAAATAGAGCACTGATGTTCACGACTGAACTCCAATGCCGTGGTGATGACTGCAGAACCAATCCCTCGAGGAGGTGTGTTGAGAATCCTCAACATCGGCACATCACTGCCAGGGTAGCTTAACACCTGCAGATACGCCATGACATCTCGAACCTCTCGACGGTCAAAGAAACTTTGAGCCCCCACCATTCGATAAGGAATTTTTAAAGACCTCAGTGCCTGCTCCATTTTACGAATCTGTACATTCGTCCTAAACAGAATCGCCCAATCTTCATAGGGACGATTGAGCTGAGCTTTTAAAGAAAAGATCTCTTCCGCAACGTATTCCGCCTCTTCTTCATCCCCTGGCATTGAGATCACCTGAACCATCTCACCCCCGACTTTCACAGGCTTGAGCTCTTTCTCCCGACGTCCAGCATTATGCTTAATTAAGGAGTTGGCCGAATGTAGAATCGATTCTGAAGAGCGATAATTCTCTTCCAAACGAATAATACGAGGATCTTTAAAGAAACGTTCAAACTCTAAAATATTGGCCACTTCTGCACCTCGCCAACCGTAAATCGACTGATCATCATCGCCGACCACACAGACGTTCTGCTTCTCATCCACCAACAGCTGCAACAAGCGCATTTGAAGCGAGTTCGTATCCTGAAACTCATCAACTGTGATGTATTTAAACTGACTTTGCCAGTACATACGCACCGGCGCATGCTCTCGCAATAGACGCTCTCCCAACAGGAGTAGGTCGTCAAAATCCACGGCATTCCGCAGCTTCAACTCGTGAGAGTAAACACTGGCTATTTCACGAATCAAAGGGTCTTCAATCGTGTCTAAAGGAAGGCCTGCATTTTTCTTCTTAGAAATCTCCCACAACACATCAGATGGCTTCAGTCCAACATCAGCACCTCCTTTGCGAACAATAAATTCTTTGATTAATCCCGTCTGATCATTGGCCGTACAGATGGAAAAGTTCTTATTATAATCCAGCTTATCAATGTCATTTCGGAGCAGCTTCACACAGAGCGAGTGAAACGTTGCCACCGTCATGGCCTTGGCTTGCTTTTTCCCCACCATTTCTGAAATACGCTCACGCATTTCAGCCGAAGCCTTATTGGTGAAGGTAACCGCAAGAATATTCTCTGGCGACACCCCGTGATCAAGCAACGCCGCAATCCGACAAGTCACCGTCCGAGTCTTCCCCGTCCCAGCACCCGCCAATATCATAACGGGACCTTCCAACTGATTAACAGCTTCTCGCTGAGCTGTATTCAGGGATGAGGAAACAAACATAAAAAAGTCTTAGTGAGAAGTAACGGCGCAACTGATTAACGATCAATTAAAACGTCTTCACCCAATACAACCGTGTCAATAGAACCCTTGAGCGTTTTGTTCAAATACGGCGTGTTCTGAGCTTTCGACTGCATGTAGTCTGGTGTGAAAGTCGTGGAGCCTTTTTCATTAAAGATTAAGAAGTTAGCTTTTTCACCCACGGTCACTGAGATCGCATCTTGCCTCATTAATTTTCTAGGCTCTACCGAGTATCGCTTCACAATTAAATCCCAATCAAACTCACCCGCTGAAATAAATTTATCATACAAACAAATCACGGCCGAATCGAGCCCTGTGATTCCGTTAGGTGCATCGACAAAGTTTTGTGCTTTCTCAAAAACGGTGTGAGGCGCATGATCCGTTGCAATCAAATCAAAGGAACCTTCTTTGAGCGCTTTGACTAAAAACGCGTTATCTTCTGCCGTACGTAACGGTGGGTTCATTTTATAATGCGTATCAAAATCAGCAATATCTTGGTCGTTAAAGATCAAGTGGTGCGGCGAAACCTCACAAGTCACATTGGCTCCCATCTCATGGCGCCAGAAGTTAATAATCTTAAGCCCTTCCATGGATGAAACGTGCTGAATATGAAGATGCGCTCCAGCTGCGTGTGCAATTTGAATATCACGTGAAATACAGATTTCCTCTGCAATTTTAGGCGAACCCACAATACCCAGCTTATAAGACTGTACACCTTCGTTCAAAGCACGAGGACCCGCCAGCTCAGGCACTTCACAGTGGCTGGCGAAAAAAGCACCCAGCTCTTTGGCGTAACGCATGGTGTTCAACAATAACATTGGGTTAGGAACCGCATCGCCATCATCTGTCAACATGGTCACACCGCCTTCCAACATCCCTAAGATATTGGCCATTTCCTTACCCTCACGGTCTTTGGTCAAGCAACCCGAAGTCAGCACCTGAATCGGCGAAACCTTCTCTGCCATCTCTAAAACACGCTGAACCACAGAGGCATTATCAATCGAAGGCGAGGTGTTCGGCATCATCGTCACTCCAGTGATCCCACCATTAACTGCGGCAGCACACCCTGAGGCGATATTCTCTTTAGCCTCTTGCCCTGGCTCACGGAAATGAACATGAGCGTCAAACATCCCAGGCATCATCAGCTTACCCTCAGCATCGATCACACGGCAACCTTCAGGTGCGGTGAAGCCCGCCTCAGAACTCGGAACCACTTCCTTATAAACCCCGTTAACAATCAACACATCATGACACGTTCGTTTAACTTCATGCTCAGATGCAATGCCAACGTTTTTGATTAATAAGGATGTACTCATATTTCTTCGCCTACTACACGGAAGTCTGGGTTAATTTTCAATGATCAATTGACTAAAAGAATATTTTTATAAAAACTCACCGACCTTGAAACTCCTTTTATTCTTCTGCCTATGCCTCTTTCCGCTCATGGCCTCGCCCTCTTTTTTTGAAAAAGGGACAGACGGTTATGTTGGCTCAGAAAGCTGCATTCAATGCCATGAAAAGGAGGTCCATGACTGGAAAAAGTCGCATCACTTCCGATCGATGGAAGTGGCTACCCCTAAAAATGTACTCGGCGATTTTAACCAACAACAAGTTCACTATCATGGTGTAACCACGACCTTTTATACCAAAACGATCGATGGCAAAACAGAGTTCTGGGTCAATACAGATGATGAGAACGGCGACTTAAAGGACTATAAAATCAGCTACAGTTTTGGCTTCACTCCCTTACAACAATACTTGATTGAATTCTCAGGCGGTCGCCTCCAGACGCTCCAATGGTGCTGGGATACTCGACCAAAAAGTGAAGGGGGGCAACGCTGGTATCACCTCTATGAAAATGACAAAGTATTAGCTGGTGATGAGCTACACTGGACAGGGCGAAACTTTAACTGGAATTTCATGTGTGCCGACTGCCACTCAACACACCTCGTTAAAAACTTCGACCTCAAGACTCTCACTTATAACACTCAATTTTCCGAGCTCAACGTCTCCTGTGAAGCCTGCCACGGACCTGCCGAGAACCACCTCAAATGGACCTCTGAATTACAAAACGAACTGGGAGCTGCATCTCCTCAAGAGCTCCTCAAGAAGTTAAACGCACAGCCACGTGATTATAACGAAAAAGAAGTGGGTTTTGAAACCTCTCTGAGTCAAAAAGCTTCTTGGACTTGGAATAACGAACTTAAGAAACCTGAACGCAGTCACCCTCTCAAAAGTCATAACCAAACAGAAAGCTGCGCTCGCTGCCACTCTCACCGCAATGTCATTCGCGATGGATTTGCCCCGCCCCACCCCTTCATGGATGACTTCATCCTCACCAATCTCAAACCTGAGCTCTACCACCCTGACGGCCAGATCAAAGAAGAGGTCTACGTCTACGGATCTTTTCTTCAGTCAAAAATGCACGCCAAAGGCGTCGTCTGCACCGACTGTCACAACCCTCACACCAACGAGCTTAAGCTCCCCATGGAGTCACTCTGCCTGCAATGCCACAGCGCTCAGGAATATCACACGCCAAAACATCATCATCACGCCATGGGCTCGAAGGGGGCTCAATGTGTAGACTGCCACATGACAGGAAAAACCTTCATGGGCGTTGATTTTCGCCGTGATCATAGTTTCCGAATCCCTAGACCTGACTTAACGGAAACCACAGGAGCGCCTAATGCTTGTAACGAATGTCATCAGGATAAAACACCGACTTGGGCAAAAGAAAAAATCCAAGCTTGGGCGAAAGGAAAAAAACGCCCTTCCGTGATTGGAACTCCGCATTTTGCCAACACCTTCGCGAACTATCTCGCACTGGATGACCAAGCCTTATTGGATATTATAAACAACAAAGAGCAAGCGCCCATCGTCCGCTCAACCGCCATCGAGCTCGGCTCGAGAAAGGCTGGTCTTGAATTCTTCAAAGCCATTCTACCCTACACACAAGACGCGAACAGCCTGATTAAAACCTCAGCCTTGGCCGCCTTGAGTAATATCCCTCTCGAAGTCAAACAAGCCAGCCTCATCAAGGCCTTGGATGACAACCTCCTCTCGGTTCGTATCACAGCAGCCAAGCAGCTCTCCACCCACATGGAGTTACCTGAAAATGAAAAAGCAAAACTCAGCAAAGCCACCCAAGAAATGCTGACCTCACTGGACGTGGTGTCTGACCGAGCTGCGGGTAATTTTAACAAAGCGATCTATTTCCAAAATAGAAACAATCCTCAAAAAGCCGAATCCCTATATCGTCAGGCCATTAAAGTTGAGCCTTTATTTATCCCTAGTTGGATCAATTTAATCCAACTCTACAATGAAACAGGCGACAACGCTCAGTCTCTTAAAACAGCCAAAGAAGCCATCACCACATTTCCTAAAAACTCACTGGTTTGGGAAAGCTACGCCCGCTCACTCATCCGCTCAAAGAACTACCCCGAAGGCGTTCAAGCGCTTCAAACCGCAGTCAACTTAGACCCCAACCGCCTTGAGGTGCGTTACTTTTACGCCATCGCCTTGAACAGCACCAACCAACCTCAAAAGGCGATTCAACAGTTAGTTCTCTTGGTCGAAAAAGCGCCGAACAACCCTAACTACATGCTTCAGTTATTAAACCTATCTCTACAAAACAAAGATCACTCCACCTTCCAACGATACATCCAACAAGCGAAGAAGAACTTCGGTCATATTCCAGAATTTCAATACTTCTTCCGCTAATATACTCATCCCTCGTTGACTTTTTGCTCTAAAGTTTATTGTTTTTTCACATGAGCAAAAACAGCAACCTTGAAACTGGCGAATCAACACCAGTCACCGATCCCGCTATCGAAGCGGCTCTTCAGCAACTGATCGCTGGCACAGCCAAGGTTTTAAGCCCAGACTCTCTCCGCTCTAAATTAGCCAAAGGCCAGCCCCTCCGTGTTAAACTTGGCGTTGACCCGACCTCTCCAGACATTCACTTGGGCCACACCGTTGCCATGGAGAAGCTACGTCAATTCCAGAACCTCGGACACCAAGCTGTCCTCATCATTGGAGACTTCACCGCAACCGTTGGTGACCCAACGGGACGCTCTTCCGCTCGCCCACCACTCACTCGTGAGCAGGTACTTGAGAATGCAAAAACGTACACCGACCAAGCTTTTAAGATTTTAGACGCGGCGAAAACAGAAGTGGCTTACAACGGCGATTGGTTTAGAAAAATGACTTACGAAGAAGTCTTGAAGCTTAATGCACGTGTCACCATGCAGCAAATGCTTCAGCGTGAGGACTTCAAAAGCCGAGTTGAAGAAGGCAAAGAAGTTCGTCTACACGAAATCCAATACCCTATCATGCAAGGTTGGGATTCCGTCATGATCAAATCTGATGTCGAGATTGGAGGCACGGATCAATTATTCAATATACTCGTCGGTCGCGATCTTCAAAAAGAAGAAGGCCTACCACAACAAGTCGTCATGCTCATGCCGCTACTCGAAGGTCTAGACGGGGTGAAAAAAATGTCAAAATCCACTGGTAATTACATCGGGGTCAATGAAGCGCCTAAAGAGATGTTTGCTAAAATCATGAGTATCTCTGATGACCTCATGGATCGCTACCACACGCTATTACTTGGATCGGAAAGAGACACCACACTCCACCCTAACGAGGCTAAAAAGCAACTCGCAGAGAAAATCGCCACTCGCTACCACGGCGAAGCTGAGGGCCGAGCCGCACGCCTTGATTGGGACACTCGCTTCTCCAATAAAGACCTGAACGCAGCCGATTTACCCGAGATCTCCATTGCATCACTGCCTGCAGACTTGAACGCTATTCAGCTGACAGCCCATGTTTTTGAAACCGTCTTCAATTTGAAAAAATCAAATGGTGAACTGCGTAAACAGTACTTCACCCCAGGAGCCATTCAACTCGATGGCGAAAAACTCATGGACCCTATGGCTTCGGTAGAACTACAAGCGGGACAAATTCTACGCCTCAGCAAGAAACAATCGATCAAGTTCAGCGAATAAGCTAATCAGCCAATATATTGTTATATTGGCTAAGTCTTTAACAAACAAAAAGCTCAGCACTTTAAGAAGCGCTGAGCTTTTTTATGTTCTTTTTTAAAAGATTATTTCTCAATCTGCTCTAAGGCTCTCTTAACCACTTCAGAGTTTGCCTTTTTAATAATGTTCACCATTTGTTTTTTCTCATTAAGAGTAAAGTTATTCCAATGAGTTGGGGAGGAACTTAATTTAAGGCTCTCGGTGTGGCCAGCATGTCTTAAAAGACGAGGTTTCCCAGCTTCATCAATCAAACGAACACTAACTGAGTTACCCACGGTTGAAATTTTTAAGCCAAATGCTACATGAACTAAGGCAGAAGGCCCCCAGGTCCTCTGGTTACCAGCCACCCCTGTTACCGATGGCGAAACAACTAACTTTCGAGGCGAGTTTTTACTCACTTTGTAACCGCGCTTCTTTAGTTCTTTTTTGAGCTTTGTATCGAAATCCTTCAACAACAGATCACTCTCAGGAATCTTACTACTTCCATTATTAAAGACGGTAGTCCCAACCTTTAGATATGTAGCTGGTCTAGTTACCTCATTCACTAACTGGACATTTCGAAACGCCACTTTTTCGTCAGCAGTCAACGGTGGCGTCGTGCACGAAGCCAGAAATAATAGGGATATAGCTGATAGAGAAACTAGAATACTTTTCATGCAAAAATTGTATATTCAGAGCCTTACCATTGTCAACGCCCATTACCAGAGCTTAAGACAAAAAGCCAAGGTACCGAAAATATATACTACCCCAAAGACAACTCCACACTCCCCATCAACGCCAGCTCTTCTGGGATATGAGAGGCATAGATGACCTTAACGTCATGCTCAGAGGTGAAGCTCTTTATATAGGCGATAATAGAGGCCTTGCTCTCACTATCGAGAGAGCTCAGTGGTTCATCCATGAGTAAAAGCTTCGGGTACGAAAGTAAGGTCCTCGCTATCGAGACTCGTTGCTTTTGCCCTCCTGATAAATCTCTTGGGTAAAGTTCTTTTAAAGCCTCCAAACCTAATCCCTTGAGGACCGACTCTACACTTGCCTGTTCACTCACCCCATTCGGCCGACGCTGTGTACGCCGAGCGGCATAAAGTAAATTATCATGAGCGCTCAAGTGAGCAAACAAACTGTCTTCTTGGCTGACGTAACCCACTTCCCTTTTCTGAGGAGGAACCCACAGACGACCTGACTGCCAAATAACACCATCAAACTCTACGACACCGCCTTTATAAAAATCCAACCCTGCCACCGCTCGTAAAAAGCTGGTTTTACCATACCCAGAGGGAGCACTCAGCCCTTGAGTGGAGGCAATAGAGAAATCGGTATTTAGATCCAGATCTAAACAAAAGTCTCCTCTCTCAATAGTTAACTGGCAGCGTAGGTTCATGAATTCAGGAAGTTGGCTTTTCTATTCACCGTGTAGGCAATCAGCAAGGTAACAAAAGCGAGTAATAACAAAACCAAGGAAAGTTGATTCGCTCGTGCATAATCCAAAGCCTCCACATGGTCATAAATTGCAATCGAAGCAACTTTAGTCTCTCCGGGAATATTCCCGCCCAGCATCAAAATAATTCCAAATTCACCCAGTGTATGAGCAAACCCTAAGACACTGGCACTGATAAAACTCGAGCGCGTCAGCGGCAACACAATGGAAAAAAAGCGATCCATAAAACCAGCACCTAAGACTTCTGCCGCTTCCAACTGATTCGATCTAATCCCTCGGAACGCACTCACCAAGGGTTGAATCACAAAGGGAGCGGAATAAATCACGGACCCAATCACCAACCCTGTGAAACTAAAAACAAAGGACGACTGCCCGATTAAAGCCGCCAAAGAGGTTAACGGTCCTTGAGGGCCTAGAAATACTAGTAAATAAAACCCCAACACCGTAGGCGGCAACACCAATGGCATGGCCAATAAAACCTCCACCACCAGCCTCAC
>CALLBE010000103.1 GCA_938001985.1 uncultured Verrucomicrobiales bacterium
CCTCGTCTTAACTTATCGTTAAATACAAGTCCGTTTTATAATTCTAGAGAGAATGGTCGTAGTGGTGAAATTTTAGACCTCAGTTCTGCCAATGTCGGTGTTGGTGCTAGTTACACACCAGATATTTGGGATGTTTCGACACGAAATAACTTTCGAGGGAATCTTGAGAACGCGTGGGATCGAGAGGTTAAGAGCTTGAGGCGTGAGTATGAAACTATTGAGGAAAAAAGAGATAAGTTGCAACTATTGGAGTTGCAGAGGTCTGCGATTGACTCGGCTATTAAAAATTCGACTTATGTAAACTATGCCTCATTAAAGAAGTCTCTAGATAAGAAATTAAATTTAAGTTTGGAAATGAATCGTCTTATGATCGAATTGGTTTTAAGTAATAAGAAGTTATATGATGAGTTTTTACGCTAAGCTTTCTTTGTTCTTCATGGGGGGGCTTTCTTTCCTGATGGGGAATCCAGTTCCTACCGAAGGGGAGCCTTTATTGCTTACGAAAGTGGCAGGTCAAATTATCCCTAAAGAAGTGACGGGAGTTGTTGCCTCTAAGCCTGGTATTATTTCAATTGATAAGAGCAAGAAGCAGTGCGTCTTAGGCGAGGTTCTCGGCATTGTTAATCGAGAACAAATGCTGAAAGAAAAAGAAATTAATCTTTTAAAACTAGCTCAAAAAAAAGCCAAGAGCACGAGCTCTTTTATCAATGAGGTAGAGAACGTTGAAAAGACAAAGTTGAAAACTGTTGAATTAAGGGAGGAGATTAATTTTTTAGAATCAGTTAAGGGGGCAAAAATAGTGAGCATGAAAGAGCGCCTGTTGGTAGAAAAAGAGTTGACCTTGAAAAAGGAGTACCTCGCGAGCTATGAAAAATCAATTAGCCTCTATGAGTCAACTTTTGATAGACAAGCGATCCGAAGGTTGCAAAAGCTTCAGGATGAAATTCAAGAAAGAGAGCTTTCTTCAAAAATGTCGGCCTATGAGCTAACGTCTGAAAGCAAGGGGGACGTTGAGTGGAATGTTTTGGATGGTAGTTATGTAAAACAAAAGGAGTTCGTGGCCAGCGTTACCGATAAGAGCGAGATTTATATCAGAGTGCCTGGCGAGTATATTGAGGTGATGTCCAGAATCAATAAGCCGTTAATCTTGGTTGAATCAAACTCAAGGAGGCTGATTCAGGCGGGTTTCTTTAAATTTGAAAGTGAGAAGTCCGAAACAGGTAGAAATACAATCTCTTTCCTTTTTAAGGTGATACCAGACGCTAGGGTGATGGCTGGGCGTCTTTTGGATTCTCAGATGACCTTTTCTTTGTTGCTTGAGACTAAGGATGAGGGAGACTTTTTCATTAAGAAAGTAGATATTATCAATGCGTTGAAGGAGGATGGAAGTATTCTTAAAAGCTGGAGAGATGCGCTTAAGAAATATTACCCCGCTTATCGGTTAAAAGACGTGGGTGTTCATCAACTTTTAGTCACCAAGTCCTAATGAAGTTAGAATGTAAATCGCTTAACTTCAGGTATGAGAAAAATACGCCTCTGGTGTTGGACTCGTTTTCCGCGACTTACGATTCTGGGGTGCATTTACTTAAGGGGTATTCAGGTTGTGGCAAGTCAACCTTACTTAAGCTTTTAGCTGGGTACTTACCGCCAAGTTCTGGTGAAGTCACCTTTGAGGGTGAGTGCGCGGTAGCTTCACAAGCGTACAGGGCGTCCTTGATGAGTTTCTTGTTTCAGCAGTTGAATTTACTCCCATTAGCGAGCCTAAAGGATAATTTGCTTTTATCGTCTTCTTTAAATAGGGCCTCAACTCAAGATGTTGAATACTGGTTGGATAAAATAGGATTGGCCGGACAACTGAATAAAAGACCGAGCGAACTCTCTGGTGGACAGCAACAGCGTGTAGCCATTGCCCGTGCGTTGATAAAAAAACCTAGAGTCTTGCTATTGGATGAGCCGACGTCAGGGTTGGATGATTTAAATACTGAAGCTATTAAACAATTAATTCGTGAATACCGTGAAGAAGACAAAGAAAGCATCTGTATCATTTCCACACATGATAGTCGACTATCTGACCTTGCGGATTCGATTTACGATTTTAATCGTTATCTACCTATCGAAGAGCGTTTGGAGCAGATGGTTAAGCGAACCTCTTAGCCCCTTGGCGAGGGTTTCGGTGACCTTGTTGCTGGCTCTTTTGGGGATTTTAATTCAAGGGATTCTATCTTCTTTGGAATTAAAAATTCAAGAGAAAATAGAGAATGCCGGCGTTCGAACTATTCTGATTTCGAATCATGTTAAGCCTTTTGAGGTGCCTAGTACTGAGGCGGAGAAGTATCTGATTAAAGACCTTTTGAAAGATAAGGGAAAGGTCATTGAATTCAAGCGACTCGGGGTTTCCGCTACGTGGAGAGAGAATAAGCGAATTCCTATTTATGCTTATGATAGGGATGAGATTGCTTTTTTTGATCTAGAGTTACCGTTCAGTGAAACTGGGGCTTATTATTTTACCAAAAACCACGATTACGATGAACCCATCACATTGGCGATTATAGATAGAGAAAGGCGTGCGGTCTCTGTTGACGGTATGAAATGTGAGATTCCTAGTGGGCTGCGCAGTTTTGTGAATGCCGACAACTTTTTGCTGTTGCCTAAACAGTACTCAACCCGCTTTGAAGCAACAGGGTATTATAGCTTTCAGGCAGTGGAGGTTGATAGGTTAGAAGATTTAGGAGAGGTTATTGGTAAGCTAGAAACGTTGTTTAAATTTGATAGGCGCAATGTTCAGATGGTGGACCAGCGTCAGTTATTTGATGAGTTGGAAAAGCTTTATAGCATTCAATCTCAGTGGCGAATAGGGGTGGCTCTCTTGATCAGCGCCGTGTTGACTTTGCTAATCGGTTCAACGGCTTTATTAGAGTTTAGGCAAAACCAGTACGTCATTGCCTTGCTCAAGAGCTTTGGTGTCTCGAGTTATATCATAGCCATATCCTTTATTGTTGAGAACTTGGTGTTGGTTTCCTTGGGGCTGTTTTTAGCGGCGGCGATCATGGTAAGTGCCAGTCAGGATGCGATGAGGGCTTTGAGTAATACGTTTGGAACGAGCACTCTCGAGTGGACCTTTTCTTTTGAGGATTTGAACGTATTGATGATGGCCAGTTACATCGGAGTGGCGTTGGCATTATTGCCGGTCTTCAATTCGTTGAAGAAACCTGTAGGAAGGGTGCTTCAGTAGGCTTACTGAGAGTTCTTGAATTCTCAAATACAATCAAAAGACGTTTACAAGGGCTAGGAAGTCAAAAACCTCACTTGCCATTTCATTGGATTTATTACATACAGGCTTCAGAAAATTATTCTTATGTCAGAGGCAACACCTAGCACCAACTTGATTGATGAAATTAGTAAGCTCAAGGCTGAGCGCAATGCGGTCTTTTTGGTGCATAATTACCAGAGCAAAGAAATTCAAGATCTAGGTGATTATGTGGGAGATTCCTTAGGGTTGGCTTACCAAGCTCAAAGCACGGATGCTGATGTGATTGTCTTTTTAGGCGTTCATTTCATGGCTGAGACCGCTAAGATCTTAAATCCTAACAAGGTGGTGATTTTACCAGACGCGGATGCTGGTTGTTCTCTGGAGCAAGCTTGTCCAGCGCCAGATCTCGAGGCTTTTTTGAAAGAAAATGAAGCCAAGAACTATTATGTGATTGCTTACATTAATTGCTCGGCAGGTGTTAAGACCTTGGCTGACGTTATCGTGACTTCGGGTAATGCGATTAAGATTGTTAATAAGGCGCCAAAAGACCGTCCGATTCTCTTCGTTCCTGATCAGAATTTAGGAGCATGGGTGATTGAGCAGACAGGTCGCGAAATGGATCTTTGGGCTGGATCTTGTTATGTGCATGTCGAGTTTACCAAAGATTCTATTCAGAAGATAAAAAATGAATATCCTGAGGCTTTAGTCGTAGCTCACCCTGAATGCACGCAAGCTGTTCGACTCTTAGCTGACGAGGTTTGTTCGACTGAGAAGATGATTGATTTCTGTAAAAACGCCGCCAGTGATGACGTCATTGTCGTTACCGAAAGCGGAATGTTGAACCGTCTTCGCAAGGAAGTGCCTGGTAAGAATCTTATTCCAGGACCTACGGACAAGTGTAGTTGTGCAGATTGCCGCTACATGAAAATGAACACGTTGGAAAAACTCTACTTGTGTCTTAAAAATCTTTCACCTCGTGTCGAGATGTCTCCAGAAACGATAGAGAAGGCAAAAGCTCCGATGTTGAGAATGTTGGAGCAGTCTAAGTAGAGATTGCTTGTTGTCGCCTTATTTTACCTCCTTCTAGGCAATTTTCCTTAGAGGGAAGAATGCCTAGGAGAAGTCGAAAGGCTTAGAAATAAGGGGGCTTGAAATCTAAAAAACTTAGATTCCTCAGAGGAATGAGTCTTAGCCTTGCTTCAATGCGTCAAGGAGACTTTTGACATTGTCACGCATCATTTTTTCGTAATCGGCATAATGTCCGTCAGCCACGAGAGGAGCGCCCACTTTGCAACCGGTTTCTTTTGCGATTTGGTAGATCATTTTCTTATTGCCGTGCACCTCTGGGAAAATAGCCGGAAGTCTCTCTTCCTTAATTTGACGGATGGTGTCAGCTAGGTCTTTGGCTGATATTTCTGCTTTTCCGCTCAGTCCTTTGACGTAACTGGCTTTGAATCCGTAAGCCTGGCAGAAGTAACCAAAGGCGGCGTGTGCGCTGACAATTCTACGGTTTTTTTCAGGGATGGTGGCGACTTGAGTTTTAATCCATTCGTGTAAGTTTTTGTATTTAGTTCGAACTTCAGCCGCTCTTTTTTTGTACAAGTCAGCATAGCGAGGATCATGCACGGCTAGGACTTTGCCCAATGTTTTTGCAGCTCGAGCCATGTATTTAGCATTGTGCCACCAGTGAGGGTCGGCTTGTCCTGCCGCGTGGTTTGGGCAGCAGGCGTAGAGCGAGTTCTTTGCATCAATCTTCTGTGAGGGAACTGTGTTTCCAAGTTCGACCAAGTATTGTTCGCCTTTGAGAGCGTCCATGAGATCGCTGAGGTAGATTTCGATATTTTTTCCAGAAGCAATGATGAGTCTGCATTGCTCCAGTTCGCGGATGTCTTT
>CALLBE010000104.1 GCA_938001985.1 uncultured Verrucomicrobiales bacterium
GGCTTATCGCGGCTATTGGGGACGCGCTGTTTCATTCTGAGAGGTTTGAAGAAGCGGTGGAGCGACTGGCTTCTTTTTCAGAAAGTGAATTGGCAGTTAACTCTGCGTTTTTTCAACTCAGATGGGGGCAGTGTTTGCTAAAGATGGGGAAGACAGAAGAAGCAGCTACCGCCCTGAAGCAAGCCCATGCGATTGAAGGGGATTCTATTTTTGAAGAAGAAGACCCTGAGTACCTTACTTTCTTTGAAGAAAGTTTGAGTAACTAAAGACATGAGGAGGTGGTGACTCATCATGGTTGTAACATTGAGCATCTAAGTTTTCTCTTTTGAAATAAGAAAACGCGCATCAATGAGTTTCTATGCGAGGGGGAATTGTAATCTCTTAGGGATATAATTTAAGGTAAAATCCAAAATAAAGAATTTTTCAGTTTTCAATACTGGACACTTTGTTCTTAATCACCATGTCATGCTAGATATTCGTGAAATTAGAGCCAACGCTGAAGGACTGAAGCAGCGTTTATTAAACCGTGGTGGAGATCATCACCTCTTAATTGATGAGGTTCTTGTATGTGATGAGAAGCGTCGTCAGGCTGAAACCGAGAAGCAAGTGCTGCAATCTGAGCGTAAAAAGATTTCTAAAGAGATTGGACCTAAGAAACAAGCGGGTGAAGACACTTCGGAGATTGAAGCTGAGGTTTCTAAAATCAAAGTGAGATTGGCGGCTATCGAAGAGCTTGCGAATGCAGAGGATCTGAAGCAGACCGAACTTTTATTATCGATTCCAAACGTTCCTCATGAGGAGTGTCCAGTGGGTACAGATGAAAACGCCAACCCTGAGATTAGAGTTTGGGGTGAAAAACCGGTCATCGAAGCGCCATTAAATCACGTTGATTTAACTGAGAAGCTTCAGATGATTGACTTTGATGCTGCAGGTAAAATCTCAGGCTCTGGTTATGTGGTTTACAAAGGGCAGGGGGCTAAGCTCGAGCGTGCATTAATCAACTTTTTATTAGACGTTCAAACGGAAGAAAACGGTTATGACGAGGTTAATGTCCCTTACCTTGTACGCCGTGAGTGTATGGAAGGTACGGGGCAGTTGCCTAAATTTGAGGACGACATGTATGGCGTTGATGACCAAACTAAATTCTTAGCACCAACCGCTGAAGTTCCGGTTACTAACTTGTACCGTGACACGTTATTAAAAGAGGAGGAACTGCCTATTAAAATGGCGGCTCATACTCCGTGTTTCCGTAGAGAAGCAGGCTCTGCTGGTAAGGTGAATCGTGGGATCATTCGTGTTCATCAGTTTGATAAAGTCGAATTGGTACAGATTGTCGAACCGTCACAATCGGCTCAAACTTTAGAAGAAATCACGGCACATGCAGAATCTATTTTACAAAAGCTTGGGTTACACTACCGAGTGATTGAGTTGTGCACTGGTGATCTTGGTTTTTCAGCGACTAAGACTTATGATATCGAAGTGTGGGCGCCTGGCCAAGGTCAGTTCTTAGAGGTCTCGAGTTGCTCTAATTTTGGTGATTACCAAGCACGTCGTATGAGACTTCGTTATAAAGATGCGGATGGTAAGAATCAAAACTGCCATACGCTTAACGGCAGTGGAACCGCTTTGCCTCGTCTCTATGTTGCGTTGTTGGAGCAGTATCAGCAACCTGATGGGACGATTCGCGTGCCTGAAGCCTTGATCCCTTATTTTGGGAAAGACACCATTTCTTAAACTCAATTCTTTAAGAAGACTCCTATGTTAGCGCTCTCAACTTGTTGGAACCAAAGTCGTCATGATGACGGGGAGGCTATTATTGATGAAATTCTTGAGCTGGGTGTTCGGAATGTGGAGTTAAGCCATGGTTTGAGCGTGGCTAAATTACCGGGTTTTATTAAAGCTTATCGTGAAGAGAAGTTTAATTGCGTGGGCGTTCATAACTTTTTCCCTTCGCCGGTGGAGATCTTTATTGATTCTCCCGACGCGTACGAGTTTTCCGATCGTGATAAAAAAAAGAGAGACCGCGCCATACGCCTGACGCTGGAAAGCCTAGAAAAGGCGGCTAAGTTTGGTGCTAAGTACATCGTATTACACCTAGGGTCTGTCTCTTCCATGAATGCGAAGAAAGGCTCTTCATTATTGGAGAGTTTGATTGTGGAAGAAGGGGAGTTTTCACTTCCATATGTGAAAGCAAAATCACGGTTTGTTAAAGAGCGTTACGATAAGGGTAGTCGCTTTGTTGAGCGTTCAGTTGAGGCTTTAAAACAGTTTATAGAACCGGCTAAGAAGCATGGAATCCAATTGGCGGTGGAATCTCGAAGCCATTATGAGCAAGTGCCTTCGGAGGATGAAATGGTTGCTTTGATGGAGGCCTTCAAAGATGAGCCAACGGTTGGGTATTGGCATGATTTTGGTCATGTGCACCGTAAGCATAATTTGGGCTTACTAGATCATGAGCGCTGGTTGAGTCGCATGAGTGAGTTTTTAATTGGAGGGCATTTTCATGACGTAGTCTGGCCTCATAAAGACCATCAAGTGCCGTTTACTGGAAGCATGAATTT
Organism: uncultured Verrucomicrobiales bacterium; assembly: GCA_938001985.1. Taxonomy (GTDB): domain Bacteria; phylum Verrucomicrobiota; class Verrucomicrobiia; order Verrucomicrobiales; family Akkermansiaceae; genus CALLBE01. The sequence goes on from CALLBE010000104.1 coordinate 2,562, forward strand.
TGAGCCCTTGTTGGAATATTTTACTCCAGAAATGCCCATGGTTTGGGAGATCAATCTCCGCAAAAAGAAGGAGGACCTAGCCATTGCTTTAGAGAAATGGCATGAACTGCCGTACACCTCAAGATTGACGTAATATGAAGGCGTTGGTTCGATTGAAGTCATTGGTTCTTTGGGTGGGTATGGCTTGCCTTACTAGCGGAATCACTGGGGCTCATGTTGATCCTCCGGGACAGATTCAACCGAAAGTTATTGAGGTTGGAGAAAACGAGCTCTCTGTGGCTTATTTTAAACGCACCTTAGAAGGGTTTTGGTCTAAAGACACTCCGAAGAAAGCGGTTTTTAATCAGCGGAGTGAAATCAGTCAAATCGAATCGCTTTCTGAAGCGGCACATGATGAATACAGCATTCAGCCACAAGCGTTTTTAGCGCCCATTAATGATAAAAGTTGGCTGATGGTGAACCCCTATGAAGAGCTTTATCCCGCTATTTTTTTACTGGAAGACAAGCGAGTTAAGCGAGTGATGCTGCCTTTTAAAAAAGGTAAACCCATGACTTGTTTTGGCGTGGCGGCGCACCAAGATAGTCAAAGTCGGTCAGTGGGCTATTTTTTGATGTCAGATTCAGAACCGCCACAAGGGGAGCATTTTTTAGAAGAGCCTTTTAAAGCTGAAGATGTGAAGCCTTATTACCAGAACCTAAAAGACTGGGGTTTGGAGTTGTGGGCTTACGATTTAAAGACGAAGGAGCTGGTTTTTAAAAAAGAAGTGGAAGGTCCTGTTCGTGCGCACGGGAGTGTGAAAATCTCCAATCTAATTTATAAGGATGGGCAGCTGCATTTTGTGACTCAACAGGCAGACCCTATTAATTTTCCAGATAGCTGGTTTCGGTTGAAGTGGAATACGTTTGATCTCAAAAGTAAGCAGTTCACTGAAAAAATGCTGAAAAAAACCTTTCAACTCTCAACTTTGGAAATTGCAGGGAATAGCAACTCCCTCTGGTTGGTTTACTCATCTATCCCCAAGCTAGGTGGATTGTCCACGATTTCTGTGCAACGGTTGGAACCCAATAACTGATTATGAATGCTCAACTCAACGACTTTTTATCACCTGACCAGGTTTCGGTTAAGATTTGCGGTATCCGTGATTTAGAGACGGCAAAGCTGTTGGTGTCGAATGGGGTGCAGGCTTTGGGCGTGAATTTCTGGGAAGGCTCTAAACGCTATGTCGATGTGGACACGGCGCATTTATGGCTACCATCCGTGAAGGGCGAGATTGTAAGAGTTGGTCTGTTTGTGAATCATTCAATGGATTTTGTTAAGGCCGTTTATGATCGTGGCGAGCTTGATGTCGTACAGCTTCATGGGGATGAAACCTTAGCTGATTTAGACGAGCTGAGAGATGCTGGCATTCCCGTATGGCGAGCTGCTGGGGTGAAAAACGCCCAGAGCTTGGCCGAGTTGTCTCCGCAACTGAATCGAGCAGATGCGTGGTTGTTGGATGCTCATGCGCCCGGTGTTTACGGAGGAACAGGGGATTGTATCGATTGGCTTAGTGCGGGAGCCTTTGTCTCAAACCATCGTGAGACTCCATTGATTTTAGCGGGTGGATTGAGGCCTGAGAATGTGGCGAAGGCGATTCAACAGGTTAAGCCTTGTGCGATTGACTTAGCTTCTGGCGTGGAGAGCTCAGCAGCGGTTAAAGATCCTGCTTTAGTAGCCGAACTGATGGCTAGAGTTTCGGCGTTTAATTCTTAAGGGCACTGTTTGAGAAACAGGCTAGTAGGCTCACTTGCAGTTAATTTTAGTGAGTTTAAAGTGCTTTTTTGTAATCGTCTAACGTTTATGTTTTTTCTAATAATCTGAAGGTGAATAGGGAAGCTGGGGATTTAATCTGTACTATTTTTTTGCAATGGGTTTTTATTTAATCAATCATCATGACTTCTCTCAATTGGAAAACAATCAACCAACTGGCTATCGAAGGCAATTTGGAGCCTGATTTTGTTATTAAAAAAAGCGATGCCGAGTGGGCTGAACAGTTAACTGAGGAGCAGTATCGAATCACCCGTCTACACGGTACCGAGCGTCCTTTTAGTTCGGATGTTTGCGAGCAAGTCGAGGAAGGCACTTATTATTGTGTTTGCTGTGATACCCAGCTTTTTAATGCGGATAAAAAATTTGATAGTGGCACTGGCTGGCCTTCATTCACGCACCCAAGCAAGGCCAATGTGATTTCGTATCATACGGATTTGACCTTAGCCAGCCCTCGGGTTGAAGTACGGTGCAATACCTGTGAAGCTCATTTGGGCCATGTTTTCCCTGATGGCGTGGGTCCGAGTGGCTTGCGTTATTGCATCAATGGAGTTGCGATGGTCAAAAAAGAAGCCCCAGCGGAGACCACGGCTGTTTTTGGTGGAGGGTGTTTCTGGTGCACAGAGGCTATTTTTCAACAAGTAAAAGGAGTGAGCGCTGTCGAGAGCGGCTACAGTGGCGGTGATACAGAGAACCCTGTTTATCGAGCTGTTTGTAGCGGTGAAACGGGCCATGCTGAAGTGGTTCAAGTGACTTACAACCCTCTAGTGGTTTCTTATGAAGACTTGGTGAGAGTTCATTTGGGGACCCACAATCCGCTGACCTTGAATGCTCAAGGCGCTGATGTTGGAACTCAATACCGAAGTGTTATTTTCTACAATACTGACGAGGAGCGTGACATTGCCGAGCGTGTGATTGAAGAGCTCAGTCTTTTAATTGAGAAGAAGCTGGTCACCGAGCTTTCGCCTTTGGCTCAGTTTTACTCAGCTGAGGAGAATCATCAAAACTATTACGAACGGAATACAGGTAAGGGGTATTGTCAGAATGTCATTGACCCTAAGCTGGCTAAATTTAGAAAAACCTTCACTCATTTACTTAAATAATCATGCTAGAATCATTTGATTTAATTGTTATTGGCGGCGGGAGAGCTTCGGCCCTTGCTATCGCGGCGGCGAAAGCTGGTAAAAAAGTTGCGCTCATCGAAAAAGATAAACTCGGAGGCGCTTGCCCAAACCGTGGTTGCGTGCCTTCTAAGCTTTTGATTGGTTTTGCCGAAGCGGCTCGCAACGTTAGAGAAGCTGACCGCCATTTCACTCAAGCAACTTATGAGGGAACCGACGCTCAGGCAGTCTTTAATAGTGTGAATGAATGGGTGTCAGGC
>CALLBE010000105.1 GCA_938001985.1 uncultured Verrucomicrobiales bacterium
TTGGCTATCATGGACAAGCTGCGCCGAGCCAGCGTTTCGTAATTTAGGTGGCGCTCGACTCGAATGTCATTACTCAAAGACGAGTTTAATGAAGCGGTGATTGCGTCGATTGCGGCGCAAATTAAAGGAGTGCACCCTTTATTTAAATCGGCAGAGTTTATTTCAGAAGTTAGTGCTCAATTACCTTCGTTTGAGTTACAAGATCGAGCGAAGTGGACTGCTGAGGTTTTAAGGAAATACCTTCCTGAAGATTATGAAATTGCGGTTGACTTATTAATCCAGTCTTTGGGGCCTGAGCTTGATAGTCCTTATGGCAAGGGTATGAGTGTTTTTCATTACGCCCCGCATAGTTACTTTGTGACGCTTTATGGGGAGTCGTATTTTAACGCCTCGATGAAGGCGCTTTACGCCATTACCAAGCGTTATACGTCTGAATTTGGCGTGAGGCCTTTTATTCGTAAATATCCCAATGAGTGCTTAGTTTTGTTTGAAAAATGGGTGGACGATCCAGATGAAAAAGTGCGCCGACTCGTGTCAGAAGGGCTGAGGCCTCGATTGCCTTGGTCTCAACGCTTGACTGTTTTTGATACGGATTACACTCCTGTTTTGAATTTATTAGAAAAGCTAAAAGACGACCCGTCGCTCTATGTTCGGAAATCAGTCGCCAATCATTTTAACGATCTGTCAAAACAAGATCCTGCATTGGTTATCGAGACTTTTCGCGCTTGGTTGGCGTCGCCTAGCTCTCGTCGTATATGGGTGGTGAAGCAAGGATTGAGAACCCTATTAAAAGAAGGGAATAAGGCTGCGCTTGCTTTATTAGGATGTGACTCTTCGGATGGGTTTCATTTAGAAGCCGTGAGCTTGTCGACGAGGCAGTTGACTATTGGCGATTCGTTGCGAATGGACTTTGGCTTGAGGAATGAGAGCGCCTCGGCAAGAGAGTTTGCGCTTTATGCCAATGTTTATTTTATTAAGAAGAATGGGAAGGCCTCGCCCAAGACCTTCATTATAAAAAATCAAAGCCTATCTGCGGGAGAAGCTGTCCAGCTTTCAAAAACCATAGATTTTAAGAATCTCAGTACCCGCAAGCAGTATCCAGGTGTTCATCGGATTGAGTTTTTCTTGAATGGAGACCTGGTGGAAGTCAAGGAAGTTGAAGTTGCCTAGCCTAGCCTCGGAGGGAGATGAGGCTGGTGTTTTTAGGCCTTAAAATCAGACTTTCCTCCTGTTTTCTCAAGGAGTTTAATGGCTGAGATTTCAATCCCCTTGTTCATCGATTTGCACATGTCGTATAAAGTCAGTGCGGCGGTTGAGACGGCTGCTAAAGCTTCCATTTCAACCCCAGTTTTTGAGGTGGTTTCAACGGTGGCGATGATTTCAACCTCATCGCTGGATAGCGGAGTGATATCGATATTGATGTGAGATAGAGGCAGAGGGTGGCAGAGGGGAATGGTGTTGCTGGTGTTTTTAGCGGCCATGATTCCAGCGATGATGGCGGTATGAATGACGGGGCCTTTTTTTGTGGAGAGCTCGCCTTGCTCGAATTGAGCCATGATTTCAGTTCCTAAGCAGACTCGCCCTTGAGCGATGGCTCTCCGCTTGCTTGAGGATTTATCGCCGATATCCACCATGTGTGGATGGTTTTCATCGTTTAAATGAGTTGGTTTTAGCTCCATGGGAAATAATTAACAAATGAACCTGCAGGGAAAAAGGTTTCATTTTTAGGAAGTTCAACAAAGCCATTGGTGGCTATGCAGGAAGCTAAATCACCAGAGTTATTAAATGAGTGAAGCGAAGCTTGGTGGTAGGAGGGGGCTTTGAGAGAGACGGGGATGAAGTGTGTCAGTGGTTTCTTGATAGTGATGTCATCTAGCAGTTCTACTTGTTGAATCGGAGGATCTTGCTGAAACCACTGGTTGAGGAATTGAGTAACGTAGCGATGGAAAGTGATGGCTACGGAGATAGGATTGCCGGGGAGGGCGAAGACGGTGGTGTCTTGCTGATGCCAAAGCGCTAGAGGTTTTCCGGGTTTTTGAGCAATGCCATGAAATAGTGGTGATCCGAGTTCGGCTTCGATGGCGGGTTTTACAAAATCAAATTTGCCCTTGGAGATGCCTCCTGTGAAGAGGATGAGGTCACTGCTTTGGATCGCTTTTGCACATTCAGCCTTCGTGGATTCGAGGCTGTCACCGAGATGAGTGATGCGGATGTCGGAGATGGGGTATTTCGAAAGTGCCGCCTTTAGAGCTATTCCATTGGATTGACGGATTTGGGTTTCCGTTGGTATTTGGTCGATGGGGACGACCTCATCACCTGTGGTTAAAATGGTGATTTTAGGAGGCTGAATGACTTGAGGTGTATGAGCTCCGACTGAGGCCAAGATGGCGATTTCACGGCTTTTAATTTGTGTGAATGCAGGGATGAGCTCATCGCCTTGTTCGAAGTCTGAACCTTTTTTATGAATAAAAGAGAGGACGTTATCCCCTTGGTTGTCTATTTTTACGTGCTGAGAATCGATGCGATGGGTTTGCTCAATAGGAATGATGATATCACAGTCATCGGGGACAACTGCACCTGTCATGATCTCCCACGCACTATTGTTGGGTGTCTGAGTGGGGGGTGTTTCACCTGCAGGAATCGTTCCGGCAATGCTGAGTGAGGCTTGAGTTAAAAACGCTTTTTTGGTCGCAAAACCATCCATCATGGAGCGATCAAAGGGCGGGAAGGGGCGGTCTGCCATTACTGGCTTGGCTAAGTAATGCCCTGAGCTTGAATCGATGGGAATCGAAGTGGCGCTTCGCTTTAGCTGAATAGAGCGAATGATGGAATCAGCTTCTTCAGGTGAGATCAGGGAATTCATTTCACTTACCTTTATGCTTTTTTGTTTACAGGTCAGCTAAAAAGTAAGGAAGATACCGGGAAGATGGTTACCGACCAATTACAGCGCCCTTTGCGGGATTTGAGGATTTCAGTCACGGACCGTTGTAATTTCAGGTGTACCTATTGCATGCCTGAGTCGGCCGGGCCTTATGTGTTCATGCCTCGCAAGAATTATCTCAGCTTTGATGAGATCGAACTCGTTGTGAAATCATCAGTGAGCTTGGGGGTTAAAAAGGTGAGGCTTACAGGGGGAGAGCCTTTGTTGAGGCCGAAATTAAATGAGCTGGTCGCTAAATTGTCAAAGATTGAAGGGGTTGAGGATATTGCGATGACGACGAATGGCTCAGCATTGAGTGAGCAAATTGGCTTGTTAGCGGAGGCTGGCTTACACCGAGTGACGGTGAGTTTAGATTCATTGCTCCCAGAGTTGGCGACTTCTATTTCAGGCAGTCAGGTTCAGCCACAAAAAGTGATTGAAGGTATTTTAAAGGCTAGAGATCTGGGGGTTGGAGTTAAAATTAACACGGTGATTATGAGAGGTGTTAATGAATCTCAAATACTTCCTTTGAGTGACTTTGCTATCAGAGAAGGAATTCCTCTGCGTTTCATTGAGTACATGGATGTTGGGGGGACTCAAAATTGGGAGGCGGGTGACGCGGTGACGAGTGATGAAGTCGCGGCCTTGTTGAGTTCTGAGTTTAATCTTGAGAGCCTGCCTGCGCAATACGAAGGCGAGGTCGCGACCCGTTGGAAGCTCAAGGGCCAGGCGGGTGAGGAAGGAGAGGTTGGCTTTATTTCTTCAATTTCTAAACCCTTTTGCAGTGCGTGTAATCGAGCTCGCTTGTCAGCGGATGGCCAAATTTTTAAGTGCCTATTTGCTAAAAAGGGGATTGATATTAAACCTTATTTAACGTCAAGAGTGGCGATGGAAGAGGGGTTGCGTGAAATTTGGACCCGTAGGAATAACCGTTACTCTGAGATCCGAGAAGAGCAAGCGAATGCTTTAGATGACTCTGCTGAAAGCAAAGTGCCTATGTCCTTCATCGGTGGTTAAAGCCGGTTAAGGGCGATAAAGCTGAATGAGCGATTGTAGGGTTGAGGCTGGTAATTGGCCTTTTACCACTGCTTTTGACGCGTCACCAAGAAATCCGTAATTTAAGACGGAGCCTTGTTCGATGAAGTAGTGACGAGAGACGCCGCCAAGAGGGCCCATTCCCATCAAAGAAAATGAGGTGTTAGGGTAGAGCGAGAATAAGGAGCCTAAGCGCTCGATGTCTTCTAGCGATTCAATCTCTACGGCCATTTTTATAATATCACAGTGATGGCTGAGGCCTTTTTCAGTAATGGCCTTGAGTGATACCAGTGAGGGTGTTTTTTCAAAATTATGATAAGACCCTATGAGTAGAGAGTCTCCTTTGCTTGCTAGGATGTCTTCCGCAAGCTCTGTGTTTAAAGAATTGATTTCAAAATCAAAATAGCGATGGCCTTTAAGTAAGGGCTTGAGATGCTCCCATCGCTCTTCAGCAGTGAGAGAGGACTGTCCTCGCTCATCGAGGCCGCGGAGGGTTAATATGCTTCGAGTCGAAGGAGGGCGGTTTTCTTCGAAGCGCTTTAGAACTTGAGAATCCTCTAAAAGGTCCAATCGAATTTCAACCCCTCCACAGGCCTGTGGGGCTTGGTTGTAGAGATCTAAATCTTTTTGAGAGGAGATGATCCCAATCGCTAGAGGCTGAATTGTCATTCTTTATTTAATGGATTAATCAAGGTATTAAAGAGATTATATTTTTCAAAATAAGGCTAGCCAAATTTAGGTTTGAACGTATAGGGTGTTCGATAATAATTCCCTATGACTGTACGAAATATACTTTTTTCTTTGTGTGCTCTTCTCTCTATGAGTGGGCAGTTATTGTTAGGTCAGGTCAGTATTAAAGCTGATAAGCCATCGATTAATAGCTTGGAGTCACCGACTTTCCCAAACGTTCCTGGCGCGAGAAAGCGTTTTAGAGCGAAGAACTGGCTCGAGGTTGAAGTTGAGTTGAAAGCGATTAAGAAAAGCGTAGAGGGTGATCTACCTTTCATTCAAGAAGTTGGCGTTGATTGGTATATTGCGATTCCAGACCCAAAGGGTAAGGGAACTCTATTGCTAACAGCTCAAGCTGATTATATCAACTTGCCGATTAAAGAAGATGTCAGAGTTTCTGTTTACCTTTCGCCAACATCGTTAAAGCTTTTGACTGGTAAGGATAGAGTGGTTTCTTCGGATGTTAAGGCAGTGGCTGCTGTTTTCACTGTGAATGGAGAAGAGGTTGCTGTTGCCAATAATGTTTCAGCTAAGAAGTGGTGGGAGAGTCCTAATTTGTCTCGAGATACTAATGTTGAATTATTAACAAAAGACCAAACACCGTTCAAATTCCATTGGTGGGATTTGTATGCAGAAGGCAAACTTAAATAGATTTTCACTTAATGGCTTCAAAACAATTTGCAGTATTTGACCTGGGTTCAAAAAAAGCGACATTAGCTTATTTTGAGGGAGGCGAGGCGCTAACACTGAGTCGCATCGCTTCTGCTAAAATTGAGTTTGGTCAGCTTGTTGGGCCCTCTAAAATTTCGGTTTTAACTCAAATAGTTTCATCCTTAGCGGCTGAAATTGATTTGCCTAAAAAGAGCCTCATCCGTTTTTCAGTACCTTCGCAGTCAGTCTTTATTAGATTTGCTAAGTTTAATGCTTTGGAAGGTGCTGATTTGAAGCAACTTGCTAGTTTTGAGCTGCAACAGCAGCTGCCTGTTGCAGTAGATCAAGTGGCGTGGGATTATCATCAATTTGCCTCTGGAGGTGGTGAATCTGAGGTGGCCTTAGTTGCTGCTCGGAAACAGGATGTTGATGACTTACATCAAGTAATCACGTCTTTAGGGTATCAATCGACCACGGCATCTATTGCAGCATTATCAGCACTGAATTCATTTCACTCTACATACGGAGACCTTGAGGAGCCTTCTTTATTGATTGATGTGCGAGAGAAGACGACGAATTTAATTTATACGTCTGGAGAGCTTTTTTACATTCGTTCAGTGAACTTTGGCCTGAGTTCACTGGTTTCTGAAATTGCACGCAGTGTCGAAGCCACAGAGGATGTGGTTGAGCAACTCATTCCGACTGCCTTTTTACCTTTAGATGGAAATGCCTATCCAGAGGTTGATCCCAATTCGTTGACTGTGGGTACTGGTATTAAAAACGGACTGAGCCGATTGACGCCTCAGATTATTCAAACGACAGCGTACTTTAAATCCCACTTCAACGGAGGCACTCCCGCGAATGTGTTTGTCTCTGGTGAGCTGTCAGGTGTCTTCAATCTAAATGCTCATTTAGGGCAAGCTCTATCTGCTGAGGTTCAAAACTTCAATCCAACTGCGGGGAGAGAGATTGATGCGGTGCTTGACCCAGCTTCTCATGGCTTAAGTGGAGAGAAATTAGCCGTTGTTTACGGTCTCGCTGTCCAAGAAGTGGAGACGCCAAAGTTCGATATTAAATTAACGCCATCAGCCGTTAATTTGGATGCTGCGTTTGAAAAAGAAAAACCACTATATTTCGGTCTTAGCTTTTTAATCGCTGCCGCAGCAGCTCTTGTGGC
>CALLBE010000106.1 GCA_938001985.1 uncultured Verrucomicrobiales bacterium
TCAATCATCATTGGTTTGTTCAAATGACCGCTATTCGACTTGCTGGTTCTGCTTATGGCGATGAAGCCACCTTCCCTGAAGCGCTAAAGCCTGAACTGACCAAATTAAGCAAAACCGCTTCTCCAGAAATCACAGGCTATGTAAATTCCATTTTAAAAGACGGTTACATCAATCGTGAGGTCGTTAATAAAAAATCAACAATGCCCCAAGCTATTGAAAAAGACGCCGTGGCTAAGAAGCTTTGGTTAAAAGGCAAAAAACAGTACAAAGCGATCTGCTCTGGATGTCACCAACCTGACGGCAAAGGCCTTGCCTTTTTGGCGCCTCAATTAGCAAAAAGTGATTGGGTCACTGGAAAGTCAGTTAAGTTAATTGCAGCCGTAACTGATGGGGTCTCGGGGCCAATTAAGATCAATGGGAAGCTGGTCACTGGAGTCCCTCCTATCATGCCTCCTCACAAGCATTTAAGTAATGAGGACATCGCTTCAATCCTAACCTACATTCGTAATGCTTGGGGAAATAAAGCCTCCGCCATTAAGACAGAAGAGGTCGAAGCTTATAGAAAAGCAAACCCTTCTAGATCATTGCCTTGGACCGAAGAAGAGATCAATAAGCTTTAATCTCCTACTCTCGGGTTAACGTCGCATTTCCAATCGGAACCCCTAAAATATCAGCCAACTCGGCTTTTGAAATGAGGGGGAGAACCTTAGGCTTTAAAGGTTTCCCGTCTGAATCATACTCATGGATGACAATTTGAATGGGCTGAATTTTATTCGTTTTAGGATTCACCCGCTTTTTAGTCATGTCAAAATAGGCCTCTTTGGCTAACCGTCCTGTATTACGGTTATAAGCGTATCGAATCTTTAGCAAAAGCTTCCCTTTCGGGTCTTCCACCTTCCCTGCTCTAGGGTTTTTTGATTCATCAAATTTGAATGAGGTGATGAAATTAAGTTTTCCTCCTGGTGAGTAGTTCTTTTGAGTGACTAAGGAGCCATCGGCTGATTCTTCATAAAAAGAACGAGAACCATCATTGTGTGTCGTTACTTTCGCATAAGCTCCTTGGATTTTATCACTGGCACTCAACGGCATAACCCACATCGACAAGACAATACAGCTTAGGAGTGAACGGATCATGAGTTTGAATCTATAACGCTCCAAACAAGAATAGAAGCGTAAATATTTGTTTACAATACCTATCAGATAGGCAGACTTTCGCTAACTTATTAATTGAGATGAATTCTGCTAATATTGACTGTCCATTGACTTCCTGGTTTAAAATGAGAATTCACTTAGTCAGTGTTGTTGTCTTGTTTTTTGCTGGATACTTTTTTTACGACGGCACTATTGGTTATCCTCAAAAAAACCTTTCCTATTATTACCACAAAGCCTTTAAGGATGCTGGTGAGCAATACCGCGAATTAAAAGCTTCTAACCAGTTTGATCTCGCCACATGGAACCAATCATTGGAAACGAAGTTAGTCTTCAAAGACGTGGATGCAAAAAAGTTGCCTTCAGGCACTGATTTGGGCGAAACTTGGCCTCAGGAGCTTGAGCGCATTGAGGAGATTGAATCAAAATTGTACGAAAAAATGCCTACGCAAGCGTTATGGGTAGATTTTGTAGGGCGTAAAGGCTTAAAAGGCACGAAAGTCGAGAGAGAGGCAAAATCTGCCAACACTATCTTGTGGCAATTCATCTCAGGTTATGTGGCGCTATTTTTAGGAATAATATCCGTGCTGGTTTACCTCTTCATGAGGAACCGTGTCTTATCTATCGGTGAGCAAGGCATCATCTTGCCCTCTAAAAAACGCGTTTTATTCACAGACATCACTGAAGTTGATGCTTCCAAATGGGATGCAAAAGGGCTTGCGTATATTTTTTATAAAGAAGGCGAACTTTCTAAAAAAGCAAGAATTGACGGGTTTGTTTATGGAGGGTTTAATGACGAAAACGGCACCGCTGAGAGCTTCATGCAAGCCTTGAAGGATCAGCGCAGGGCGTCTTAAGATTCGTCGCTCTTTTATCAAAAAGACGTGACCCAAGTTTGCAGCCTCATCAATGTCCACCTATTGTAACCGATTACTGAACATAACCGTCATTTTACTCGTGGTGGTTGGGCTTTGCTTTTCCGCAAGCACCAGTTTTTGGGCCAAAGAGTCAGGCAATACTTATGGGATGTTTTGGCGGCAAATCTTCTTTTTAGTCGTCGGAGTTGGTGCAGCAGCGTTCCTCCGCTACACTTCAGAGACCTTATTAAGCCGTTTTTATTGGTGGCTTTATGCGTTGGGAATCATTGGCGTTTTGCTTTGTTACATCCCCGGAATTGGCAAAACCGTACACGGCGCTTCACGATGGGTCTCTCTCGGAGGGAGCTTTACGATTCAGACTTCTGAGTTTGCTAAAATCACCACTTTGATTGCCTTAGGAAGTTGGTTCAAATTCAACGCCTCCCACATTCACTCTTTCTGGAAAGGCTTCGTCATTCCCGGAATCATTATTGCCATTCCCTTTATCACCATATTTTTACAAACAGACATGGGAACCGCTCTGGGGCTTGGTTGTACAGGGCTGATCGTGATGGTACTAATTGGCTCTCCATTGCGCTATATTGCACCCACCTTACTCGGAGGTGTCGCACTCGTGGCGATTATTATTAGCTTCAACGCCAACCGAATGGATCGTATTGAGCAGTGGCAAAAATTAGACAAAGTTGAGTATCGATACGAATTGCTAAAAGGCACGGGGCGCCAGCAACTATTGGCCCGTGACGGCATGCAGGCAGGAAACTTAACGGGCGTTGGCTATGCTCAAGGGACTAAAAACAAACAAGCCGATCTACCCTTTGCTCACACTGATTTTATCTTCGCCATTATTTGCGAAGAGCTAGGCTTCATAGGCTCCGCCTCCATTGTTTTGTTATACGGGATACTGGCTGTCTGCGGGTTAATTATCACCTCCCTCTCCTCGTCTGTTTACAATCGAGTATTATCCTGTGGAGCCATTGCCATGCTCATCGTGCCATCCTGTCTAAACATGATGGTAGTCACGGGAGTGCTTCCGAACTCAGGGCTTCCCTTGCCGTTCATTTCATATGGAGGTTCTAGTTTAATTTCCTCCTTAATGGCTATTGGTTTACTCTCGCGCGCGGCCAGTCAAATTAAGGTTCAAATTCCTCTGGATAATCTACAACGCCGCATCAACCTTCCTCTCAGTGCCATCAGTTATCAACCGCTGGATCACCTGCCTTCTACAACCTCAAAAATTGACTTAAACCCGATCCGTCAAGAAGAGCTGGAAGATGAATCTTTTAAGATCCGACGTTCTTGGAAAGACAACTCTTAAGGATTTACCCTGAACCAAGGATCAATGGCTTTTGATTTGAGTATAAAGTCAACAAAGACTTTGGTTGCCTTGGGTGCGTATAAGGCGCCTTTTGATCCAAACCCATTGGCCACCCAAACCTTATCGGATAGGGGCTCAAAAAACGGCTGACTTCTTCTCACAATGGGGCGAATGCCAGCTTGATGATCAAGGACGGTGATCTCAGAATCGACCAGGGATTTTATTTTTTGAAGAATCGTATTTTTCCCTTCAAGAGTCGGCTCTGTGTTTAAGTTATCCCACTCAAACGTCGCGCCTGCTTTATAAATATTTTTCTGCGGATCAAATGGCAGCAACCAGCCATTACGGTTGATAATACGAGTGTCGTCCAAGCTTGGTAATTCAACCGTTAAGATTTCACCTTTTGCACTGCGGTGCTTGGTCTCTGGCAGGTGTTTTTCAAACAATGAATGCTCGAGAAACTCAAAGGCGCCTCGGCTTAAGACCACAAGATCATATGCCGCTTCATAAGGCGTGAGATCTCTCACTTCTTCAGACAGAAACGCACCACTTTGCTCTAAGTCATCCTTACGCTGTCGAAGGAATTTTTTAAGGTTAACCCAGCCACCTTTCATTTCAAAACCACCGAAATCATCTTTCAACCCATCACCACATTGACCTTGGTCGAGTAGCGAACCGAGAAGCCAAGGCGTGATGTCCGGGCGATTGATTTTTGCCTCAAACTTCTGCCGCTCTTTTATATCCGTGAATAGGCGAACTGCATCCGTCTCTTGGTAGCAGGCATGGGCTTCGAAAAAAGCAGTCGACTCCTGATAAAACTCCTCAATACGAGGGCTCGGGTTCATTCCCTTCCCCGTGATTGGCGTCATGAGGCCCGCGGCGACTTCTGAACTGGAATCGTTTTGAGACCTGTCAATGACGGTCAGTTCGACTTCCGGCACTTGTTCCCTAAACTGTTGAGCCAAGGATGCCCCAACCAGTCCGTGACCAATAATTAAAATTTTTGAGGGCGCGCGACCAGACATGAAAAATAAAGAGGGGTCTGGTTCTACAAGGCTTAGAGCTTTAGTAAAAAGGCTTTAAAGAGTCTTAAAACCTCATCTAATGAAACATTTAAGCGATGGTCACCTTCGATCAAATGCAGCGTGGTATTGCTTTCACGGGAGTATCGAATGGATAGCTCATGCGGCACGATTTCATCAGACCAGCCATGAACGATTTCAATATTTTCC
>CALLBE010000107.1 GCA_938001985.1 uncultured Verrucomicrobiales bacterium
GTTTTGAGTTGCCCTCAAATTGAAGAAACTCAGAGGCTGCTGCAGTGGTGAAGGATAGCCCTATGAGTAATAGGGAGATTAATTGTAGCTTAGTTTTGTGGAGCATTGTGATGATTTTTTGATCGTGAAGGTTTTAGGGGCGAGATCCTAGAGATAATTTATAAATGTACAAGTAGGAAAGGGTGGATTGAAAAAAATAAAAGAAATAGGGGAGATTTATTGCTATTGAGTTTTTTGTGGGCTTTGCTGGTGTTGAGTGTATTGAGAACAAGTATGCACTTTAGGGCTTTAGCCAAAGGTTTGGTAAGGTCGGTTATAAATAATTATAATCGGAATGAAAAAGGCTTGCTGTCACTTCCCATTGTTACGAAGCTGATTCTGAGCAATGTCTGATTACCAAGCCTTTCGATTCACTTATGCGCGTATTGATGATGCGGGTGTTGCCCGCTTGGGGTATGCGTTTGATGATGTATTAGTGTTTGAGGAGATCATTGATTTTGGCGGGTTGTTTAGATCTCTTAATTTGGTTGAAAAAATAGCGCAGGAAAAGGCGTTGCGTCTGCTTCATCTGATTGCTGGGGTGAGTTATTATAAGGCGTATATTCCAAAGGCTCTTATTTATGAAGGTGAAGACGGCTTGTCATCCGAAGAAGTTGTTTTCTTAAAGACTGTTTATAGGCATGGGTTGGGGGAGTTCGCCTACCGAAACGAGCTTAGCCTGAAGGGGCGACTTAATTTTAAAAGCATTCATCTGCCAAAGACTCAGGAGCCTTCGAGTCAAAACCGTTCGCTGAATAAGAACAAAGCTTATGTTCCAGTTGGTGGTGGCAAGGATTCGGTGGTGACTCTTGAGTTGATGAAAAAAGAGATGCAGTCAATGGAGCCAGAAGGCGAAGTGGTTGCTTTTGTCGTGAATCCTCACCCTCCGATGACTCGTTGCATCGAGGTGGCTGAAGTTGAGAGTCAATATGTAAAAAGGCGTTTGGATCCGCTTTTATTTGAGCTGAATGAGCAAGGGGCTTACAACGGGCATATTCCCATCACCGCTGTTAACAGTGCGATCGCTATTGTGTCGGCCATTCGTCAGGGAGTGACCGAAATTGTTTTTTCAAACGAACGTTCCGCTAATGAGGCGAACCTTGTGGTGGATGGTGAAGGGGTGAATCATCAGTATAGTAAGTCTTTTGAGTTTGAGAAGGCCTTGGCTTCTTATATTGAGAAGAATATTGTCACAGACCTTCGCTATTATTCGGCTTTGCGCCCTTTGAGTGAGTTTGCCATTGCTCAATTATTTTTAAAGGAAAGTAAGTACGATGAGGTTTTTACCTCCTGTAATAAGGCATTTCGCATTAATCCCTCAAAGCGCTATGACCATTGGTGTGGTGATTGTGATAAGTGTCGGTTTGTTTATTTGATCATGGCGCCGCATACGACACCGCAGCGATTGAGGGCTATTTTTGGGCGTGATTTATTAGAGGATGTTAATCAGCTTCAAGGATTTAAAGCGCTGGCGGGGCTTGAGGGTGAGCATAAGCCTTGGGATTGTGTTGGTGAGTACGAGGAATCTTGGGTGAGTTTTCAGCTTTTGAAGCAATCGCCTGAATGGAAAGACTCGTTGGTTTTGAAATCCTTGGCCCACTTGCTTGAAGATGAAAGTGAGGTTTCCAATGTTGTGAGAAGTTTGGTCGATTTAGATGACTCTCATTTATTGCCGGCCTCTTTGTTGAGGAGAATTAAAGGAGTTGAAAAACAGGTTGAGCATGGATAGGTCGGAAATTAAACGCATCGCTATCTGGGGCTTGGGGCTGGAGGGGCGCTCAGTTTTTGAACGTCGTTTTAAATTGTTTCCTAATTTAGAAGCCTGTGATTTTATTGATGAAAACACAGATCAGAGTTTGCCTGCTTGGGCTGAGGGATGCGAAGTTCATCAGCCTGTTTTTTTACAGGAAAGCGCTATTGATTTGTTAATTCGGAGTGCTGGAGTTTCTCCTTATAAGGCAGCCATTCAGGCTTACTTAAAAGCTGGAGGTGAGGTCACTTCAATTCCTAATTTATGGTTTGATCTCAACCCTGGAGTGAAGGCGGTTTGTGTTACGGGAACGAAGGGGAAAAGTACGGTTTCTAAATTAATTTGGCATCTTTTGAACCGATTGGGAGTTGAGACTGAAATTGGAGGTAATATAGGAACACCCATGTTGGCTTTGCCGAACGGGAAGGCTTGGTATGTTTTAGAAATGTCTTCTTATCAGGCTGCTGATTTTACTGGAAAGCCCGCCATGGCGTGTCTTTTGAATTTAGGAGAGGATCATGTTTCTTGGCATGGATCGGTGTCGCAGTATCATCAGGATAAGGTGAATCTGATCAAGCAGGCGGATAAAGGGTTCGTTCACCATTCGCTTTACTGTCATTCAGCGTTATCAAATGAGATTTTGGTTGATGCTGACGTGATTGAAGACGATGCGGCAGGTTTTGAGTTAAAAGAAGCAGGCGTCTTTTTTAAGGGGGAGCTCATAGATTTGTCTCAGCTTTCATTAAAGGGCGCGCACAATCACTCCAATCTTCTGTTTGCGATGCGAGTGGTGAGTGACGTTTTAGAGAGCTCGTCGTCTGATGTATGCCCTCGTGATGCGAGTGAGTGGAGTGCTTTATTGAGAGGTTTTGAGCCTTTGCCTTACCGCTTGGAGGAAATCGGAGTGGTCAAGGGGAGGCTTTGTGTTTGCGATCCGTTGTCGACGAATGCGAGCTCAACGATTGCTTCTCTAGAAACCTATAAGGGTAAGTCGCTTGTGTTGATTTTAGGTGGTTTAGACAGAAGTCAGGATTTAAGTGGTTTAGAAGCATACTTAAAAGCCAATCAGTCTAATATTAAGATTATAGGCCTTCCTGACACGGGGTGGAAAATAGTGGATCATGTGGCTCATTCCAATAAGGCAGCGAAGGTTGATAGTATTGAAGCGGCGGTTCAGCGTGCTTTTGAATATGAAGGGGTGGAGGTTGTTTTGTTTTCACCGGCTTCGGCTTCACGTTTCAGTTATGAGAACTTTAAAACTCGAGGGTCAGCCTTTAATGAGGCCTGTTTCCGAGAAGAAGGGAAATAGAAGGAAAATTATAGTTGCATTAATGCCGAGATTTGTTGCATAGTCCCTCTCCGAGCTAATGGGTTAAGAGGT
>CALLBE010000108.1 GCA_938001985.1 uncultured Verrucomicrobiales bacterium
TGATGCCTTTAATCTAAGCGATATATTCGAGTATATGTCAGAAGAGAACACCGTAATGCTAGGCAACTCAATCGCTAAAGCAGCATCCAACTCATCGAGAGTGGCGTATTGGAATATGTTAGCTCCACGAGCGCTTTCTCATACATTACCCCAAAAGTTTCAATTATTAGAACCGCTATCAAGCGATTGTTTTTCAAAAGATAATGCCTTTTTTTATTCTCGTTTTTTAGTGGATGAACGCCTTTCTTAATTTCTTATATCATGAATGATTGGGTCAACTTTTTTATCGTATTGCTATGCTTGGGAGGAGCTATTATCCTCTCGAGCTCTGGATGCAAAAGAGGAGCCCTATCCGCTGAGCTGGCTCGTAAAATTGTTCACATGACCATGGGCGTAGTGGCCATGAGTTTTCCTTGGGTGTTTCAAACAACCCTCTCTGTTCAGGTCTTGGGGGGCGTGGCTTTTTTGACACTCTTATTACTCAAAAAAAGTTCTACAAAATTAAGTTTGGGTTCTTCTCTATTCTCGATTCAACGAGCCTCCATTGGAGAGCTTCTATTTCCTATTGCTATTGCCTGGCTATTTACTATTGGCAAAGAAAACCCCCTGCCTTATGTCATTGCGTTACTTCTACTAACGTTCGCCGATGCCTTCAGTGCCTTAGTTGGAACCAAATACGGCAAGAGGCATTACACCACACTATCAGGGCAAAAAACACTCGAAGGTTCGCTCACTTTTTTTGGAATCGCCTTCCTCTGCACTCTAATTCCTCTATATGGCTTTCTCAACCTCCCTATTACAGCACTATTACTTCTGGCTTGTACAACAGCTGTCATTGCCACTTATGTTGAGGGAATTTCAAGCCATGGGCTCGATAATTTATTACTTCCCATCATTGTTTATTTCACTCTGGATTATTACCTCTACCAAGCAGAATCAGCCCTATGGGGACGATTCATCGCACTTGGGTTATTAAGTCTTCTCGTCATCTTCTTACACCCGAAAAACAGCTTTGACGGCGCTGGCTCTCTGGGTTGTATCTTATTTGCCTTTATTGCATTTTCAATGGGTGGACTATATTGCCTCATTGCCGTCCTTATCCTATTTGGCTATCATTTATTAATCATTAAAAAGTATGATCTATCCTCACAACTCTCACAGTCGATTACCGTAATTTTCTGGATAGCATTCATTCCGTTGACTTGGTTGACATTTGCCCGACTAGAGGTCATCTCAATTCAGAATGCTCAAGTCCTTTTTATCACAAATTTAACAGCCATTACTGCCATGTTAAGTGCTGGAACATCACACCACTTAGGGCTATCTAAACTATCTATTTGGACCACCATACTCTTTTCAATTCTAGGATTACTGCCCTTAACCTTCCTTGCCCCCTTTAAAGTAACCTTTCTATTCGTCCCTATTTTATCCGTTATTTTAGCGGTTTTCATCTTTCGAGTGAAAGCCTCAATGCCGTCCGAGCTTATCTACTGGATATCAATTAGCGGCTTAGCTCTAATTCACTCTCTTGTTGTCCAATTTTTAATTTTAAAATCATGAATCATTACCTCCCCAACAGTCTTGAAGCTGAACGCTACACTCATCTATTCCAACAGGGAGCTTCCGAAATAATCACTTATGGTGACAACTCTCTTGCTCTATGGACAGACAACACCCCTTTACTCGATCAAAAACCAATCGCAACATTAGGAGGATGTCAATTTGAGGAAACAGCTACGGCTAAAGAACTGGTCAACTATGCATCCGAATACTTACTTAACAAATTCCATACTGTTGTCGCGCCGATGAACGGCAACACTTGGAGAGAGCATCGCTTAGTAACCTACAGTGATGGATCCCCGTCTTTTACACTTGAGCCTGACACACCCTCCGAATGGCTCTCGATTTTTCAGGACTCAGGATTTACCGCGCTTTCCAATTACAGCTCCTCATCGCTTATCCTCAAAAAAGAATTCCCTCGGTTTGAAAAAGTTGAAAAACGATTAGCCAATAAAGGCATCCTGATACGCTCGCTTAATTTTGACACCTACACTCAAGAACTCAAAGCGATTTACCAACTATCCTGTCGGAGCTTCAAAAACAACTTTCTCTATACAGAGCTTTCAGAAACCGAGTTTCTCACTAAATATGAATCGCTCAAGCCATACCTCAATCAAGATCTTGTACTCTTAGCAGAGAAAGAGGAACAGTTAGTGGCATTCATTTTTTGTTACCCAGACCCTCTCTCTAAAGAAACGCTCATCGTCAAAACCCTAGCCAGTGACCCTGAGAAGAACGTTGCTGGAATTGGGAATATTCTCGTCGAAAAAATCCACCAAAAGGCTCAGAGTCAAGGATTCAAAAAAGTCATTCATGCACTTCAATTCGACGGAAACTCTGCGGAAAAAATCACCTCTCGTTATCAGCCTACTGTGATACGGAACTATTCTCTTTTGGTAAAAAAACGCTGACCCCATCACTCAATGAACCTAGTAGAACCTCTTCATTATCATGCCTCAAAGCATCCTGAAAAAATAGCTTTGGTAGAAAAGTCCGGTCGCCATCAGAAAACACTCACCTACCGAGAGCTTCTCAACTGCGTTGAGAACACACGAAACCAACTCTCACTTAATGGTATTGGATCTAAAAGCAGAGCGCTGGTGATGCAACCCATTGGGATTGACTTCTACGTTCTTCTCTTAGCCTGTTTTTCAACAGGAACCACCGTCGTTCTTATTGATCCAGCTGTGCGTAGCGAAGTCATGACTCATGCTTGCAACTCATCACAACCTGATATTTTCATTGGTCCCGCCAAAGCCCATCTCCTTAAACTAAAATTCTCAGCCCTTGGGAAAGTAAAACAATCCTTTAGCACTTCAACATGTTCTCTTTTTTTTAAAAGAATTGCCTTATCCATCACCAGTGAGAAGAAACCAATAAACCCAGAATCACTCAATCCAGACCATCCCGCACTCATCACATTCACGAGTGGCAGTACAGGTTTACCTAAAGCAGCTTGTCGCTCTCATTCCTTTTTAATCGAACAGCACCACGCCTTATCAAACGCCCTGAATCATGATGAAAATGAAGTCGAACTCATCACACTGCCTGTTTTTGGACTCGCAAGCCTGGCATCTGGGATGACCACAGTGATCGCTGACACCGACTTGAAATACCCAGCAAAAGCAAACAGCTCACGAATCCTTCAGCAATGTAAGCAACACCAGATTACACGATGTGCTGCCTCTCCTGCCTTTTTTAAAAAACTACACACTGACCAACAATTTCCCCCTTTAAAGAAAATCTACACAGGCGGCGCTCCGGTATTTCCCGCCCTACTCAAAGAGCTCAAGAAGCACAACCCTGAGCTGAATATCACAACCGTCTATGGTTCAACAGAAGCCGAACCTATCAGTGATCAAGCCTATGAAGAAACCACACCTAAGCAATGGGAGTTGATGTCCCACGGCAAGGGCTTATTAGTTGGAAAACCAGTTCCTGAAATTCAACTTAAAATTATTTCACTCAATAACTCCTCCCAGGCTACCGAGTTGAACACAGGGCAAATCGGTGAAATCATCGTCACGGGAGCTCATGTGCTCAAAGGGTATTTAAAAACAGAAACCAACACTGAAACTAAATTATCAATCAATCAAGTCACTTGGCACAGAACTGGCGATTCAGGCTACCTAGATGAATCAGGCTACCTCTGGTTAACGGGAAGGACCTCAGCAATACTCACCAACTCAAAAGGCGAAAAGCTCTATCCCTTTTGTATCGAAAGTATCGTCATGTCCATACCACACGTTCACTCATGCGCAGTTATCGCATTCAACAATGAAATCATACTCTGTTATTCTGGTTTCCCTAAGCTAAAAGAGTTAAAAGAAAAAACTCAATCATCATCCATCGATCAGTACATTCACGTTGATAAAATTCCTCTCGACGACAGGCACAACGCAAAAGTGAATTACCCCTTATTAAGGAAACTGTTAAAGAATAGAATCGCCCCAATGTTACCTGAAGAAGCCAAAGCCCTCGTCAACGGCGCAGGGTAAAAACTAACTTAAGTTACATATAAGTACTGACAGTAAGAGTCAGTACTTATGAGATTTCGCCACAATTTGGAACTCATCCTCATAAACGATCATTCCAGGAGTCTCTGTAAATAGCATTTCAACCTGTTCATCGCAACTTTCTAGTATAGCAATGATTTCTCTGAATAATGAAATCCACTCAGTCGCGGTGTCTTTAAACCAACAAACTGAATCCTTCCAATTTTTATAATCAAAAGGTGGGATTGGCAGGTCTTCATCTAACTTATCAAAAAGCTCTTTTGAATAATCCAGATAATAGTTAGGCAACCGCCCTTCTTCTCCTAGTATTCTAAGACTGGCAACAACTCCAGTGCAACGAGTCTTGCTTTTATGATCTGTTACAACAATGAAGCGAATATACGTTGGCCTCTTGATCATCAATAACAGATACTTTAAATCTGGAGATGCTTAAAGAAAAAATGGTGGAGCATAGCGGAATCGAACCGCTAACCTCTTCAATGCCATTGAAGCGCTCTACCAATTGAGCTAATGCCCCTTTAAAAACTCTAAGGAATTAGAGGGTTGTTTTTGTTTTAGCGGATTGATTTAAAAAATAAAGTACAAACATCCATAAAAAAACAATAAAGAGCCCTCCCGCTTCGTTGGTCTGCTGGACCATTTGAGTTCCCTCATCGTTATACAACCAACGACCGGCGAATTTTTCCATGCGGAAGTTTCCTTGGTGGTCTTGCATTCTAAAAACAAAAGCTCCCAAACTAAAACCAGTGAACCCCGCAATTAAAGAACGACCCACGCGAACCCAAAGCGGCAAAACACTGAGCAATGCGGCGATTAAATAAATAAGAACCCAGCTCCAACTGTCCGCATTCCCATACTGCCCTAAATCATTAAACTGAAGGGAGGCGAATCCTAAAAAAAGGACCCCCATCACGATGAATGTTACTTTTTTTGCAAGGCAGAAGCCTCTTTTTGAATCGCAAGCCATGAATGAAAAATTAAGGGCTTCTTCTCTAATGTTAAGAAAAATCGCTCATTTTGTTAAAAAAAGACAAACCCAGAAGCTCCTTCTTTTTCAGTTTAAAAAGACCTTTAAACACTTAATTTTATAGAACCTGTTTACTCCAGACCTTATTTTTGTTACCCCCATAGAATCACGGGATTACTTTGAAAGATAAACATCAAATACACACTGATCATAAATCTGTCATCTTAGGAAAAGTCCTAGGTTGGCTCATTCGCTTGTCCTGCTGGACCTTGCGCCTCAAGATTATTGATGACGTCAACCTCTCTTCCGTTAACACGAGACCTCTGATGATGCTCCTTTGGCATAATCGAATCATGATCCCTCCTTTTTGCTTAATGATGCGAAAAAAGAAAATCAAAGTCACGGTATTGACCAGCGCCAGTCGTGATGGAACGATCTTAGCCTCAGCGATGAGCGTTTTTGGCCTGGGTGCTATACGAGGATCTTCTTCTCGTCGAGGCGTCGCCGCTTTGATTGCCATGAAGCAGGCTTTGGAGGCGGGTGAAAGCGTCTGCGTTACGCCAGATGGGCCTCGAGGCCCTATGTATCAGTTCCAAGAAGGGAGTTTAGCCCTTGCTAGAAAGACGAATGCACTCATCGCTCCTATTAAAGTTCAATTCTCTAAGCACTGGACTCTCAACAGCTGGGATCAATTCAAAATCCCTCATCCATTCAGCAAAGTAACCGTTCATTTCATGGAACCTAAAGAAGTGCCCGAAGATCCTGAGCTGTACCAAGCCTTCGTCAAGGAGCTGCAAGTTAACATGACAGCTTAAAGCCTACCTATTCTTTAGGTAAAACATCACCCAAAGCACGATGTCCGTGCTTGATCAGCTTTGTTTTTAAATAGCTTAAATTGTGCTCGTTAGGCATTGACAGCGAGGGCGCAATTTTTGAAATATTAATGCCTGAGGCTTCGATCGCTGACTGCTTTTTAGGATTATTCGTATTAAGAATAACGCTCTTAACCTTTAATAACTCTAAGACCTCGCTGGCAAATTGGTAATCTCGCGAATCATTGGGAAAACCCAAATGTAAATTCGCCTCTTCCGTATCCATATGGAGCTCTTGTTGGATAGAATACGCTTTTATCTTATTCGCTAAGCCGATTCCTCTGCCTTCTTGGTTTAAATATAAAACCGCACCCTTCTCCAAAGTCTGGATATGAGCCAAAGCCTTCTGCAACTGATCTTTACAATCGCACTTCAACGATCCCAAGACCTCACCGGTAAAGCACGCGGAATGCAGTCGAGTGAACAAGTGCTCACTACCCTCGAGATTCCCCTTACTTATCAGAGTCAATTCCTCCCCATTCTTCTCAAAAACACGACACTGAAAAAGCCCTAACTCCGTAGGAAGATCACAGCTGGATAAGAGTTGAATGTTCTGAGACATAGCAAGTTCGGGTAATAAACAGGTATTTTTTAATAAAGGCAAAACTATTTCACAAGATTTCGTGAAGTTAAAAGTCCTGTTAATAGGTGATAAAAAGCCAATCCAAGGGCTTGTCATCACTCGAAGAGCAGGTACAATCACGCCATGACTTCAGTCAAGGAACACTCATCATTTGCTCCCTTACGAACCCTTCTTTCTAAGCAAATTGCAGTCTTAGACGGGGCCATGGGAACCACAATTCGTGGCTACGGACTTGATGAAGCTGCCGCTCGTGGTTCTCGTTTCAAAAGCAATGACAAAGATCTCTTAAATAACGGCGATATTCTTTCCTTAACCCAGCCTGATGTCATTGGTGATATCCACAAACGATTTTTAGAAGCGGGATCACACATTATTGAAACCAATACTTTTTCTGGAACCTCCTTAGCTCAAAGTGAGTTTTTCGTACCGGACCCTAGGGAAACAGGAAAAGGCAGAAAAGACCCTGAGTTCTTTGATCGCAAGGTTTTGAATAATAGCGAGCTGATTGACCTGACTTACGACATCAATTATCAGTCCGCTAAACTCGCTAAAATGTGGTGCGAACGCATCTCGAACGACACCGGCATTGAACGCTTTGCTGCTGGTGCCATCGGGCCGATGACCGTCTCCCTTTCCAACTCACCTGACGCTGATGATGCGAGCTTCAGAACCGTCACCTTTGACCAAGTGAAGAACGCTTACATTGATCAAATCAAAGCGCTGATTGCTGGCGGCGTAGACATCTTAATGGTGGAGACTATTTTTGATTCTTTAAATGCAAAAGCAGCACTCGTAGCTATCCAAGAAGTTGAAGAAGAACAAGGCGTTAAGCTTCCCATTATCATCTCAGCGGCTGTCGGTCGAGGTGGGGAAACCATGATTTCCGCACAACGAGCTGATGCGATGTGGAACGCCATGCGTCATGTGGATCCGATCGCCATTGGACTTAACTGCTCCTTGGGCCCTGACTTGATGAAGCCTTTCTTGCAAGAGCTGAGTGAAGCCTCGGAAACCCACATCTCTTGCTACCCGAACGCAGGACTGCCTGACCCGCTTTCACCCACAGGATTCCCTTGCACTCCGGGGGACATGAAAGATTTCATGAAAGACTTTGCTGAAGATGGCTTGTTGAATTTAGTCGGAGGCTGTTGCGGGAACACACCCGATCATATCAAAGCTATTGCAGAAGCCGTCGAGGGCGCCGCACCTCGAGTCATCCCAACCTTGGAGACAGCTAACGCTTAATCACCCTTTTTAGGTCACGCCAATGAGTAAAATAATCAAACGAACCTTACGCCTTTCTGGTTCTCAAAGCTATAATCATACTGAGGAAAAAAACTTCTTAATGATTGGTGAGCGAACCAATGTTGCGGGTTCACCTAAATTTGCGCGCCTCGTTCGTGAGGGCAACTTGGAGGAAGCGATTTCGATCGCTAGGCAGCACGTCGACAATGGAGCCAACGTGATCGATATTTGTTTCGATGACGGCTTAATCGAAGGCGTGCCCATGATGACCCGTTTCCTGCAGTTGGTTCAATCCGAGCCAGATATTGCGAAAGTGCCTATCATGGTTGACTCCTCTCGCTGGGAAATCATCGAGGCGGGGTTGAAATGTATTCAAGGTAAAGGAATCGTGAACTCGCTTTCTTTAAAAGCAGGCGAAGAAGAGTTCATCCACCAAGCTAAGATTGTAAAACGCTTTGGCGCAGCAGCCGTGGTCATGGCTTTTGATGAAAAAGGGCAAGCCGCCACTTATGAAGATAAAATCAGAATCTGTGAGCGCGCTTATCGCATCCTAGTCGATCAAGTTAATTTCCCGCCCGAAGACATCATTTTTGACCCCAATATCCTAACGGTGGCAACGGGGATTGAAGAGCACAACAACTACGCGGTCAACTTCATCGAAGCCACTCGCTGGATCAAGCAGA
The DNA here is from genome assembly GCA_938001985.1 of uncultured Verrucomicrobiales bacterium. Lineage (GTDB taxonomy): Bacteria > Verrucomicrobiota > Verrucomicrobiia > Verrucomicrobiales > Akkermansiaceae > CALLBE01. The sequence goes on from CALLBE010000108.1 coordinate 8,427, forward strand.
ATCTACCGTTTGCAAAAGTCAGTGGCGGTGTCTCTAATATCTCCTTCTCATTCCGAGGCAACAATCCTGTTCGAGAGGCCATGCACGCGGCTTTTCTTTACCATGCGACAAAAGCAGGCATGGACATGGGGATTGTAAACCCAGGAATGCTAGAAGTTTACGATGAGATCAAGCCAGACATGCTCCAATGCGTGGAAGATGTGATTCTCAACAGACGAGAGGACTCTACCGACCGTTTATTGGAGTATGCAGAACAGTTCAAAGGGCAAGCTGGGAAGAAGCGTGAAGTGGATCTTAGCTGGCGTGAGGAGCCTGTTGAAAAACGACTGGAGTACGCTTTATTAAAAGGCATCGCTGATTTTGTCGACGAAGACACTGAAGAGGCGAGAGTTAAGTACGAGCGCCCTCTTAAAGTAATTGAAGGCCCTCTCATGGATGGAATGGCCATTGTCGGCGATCTATTTGGTGAAGGAAAAATGTTCCTCCCTCAAGTCGTGAAATCCGCTCGCGTGATGAAAAAAGCCGTCGCGTACCTGACGCCTTACATGGAGGCCGAAAAAGCCAAAGCACTGGAAGGCAAGATCAAAGAAATTAAGGCCGAACAACCTGACATCTCAGATGAAGACGCGCTTGTTCTCGCTCAAAAAGGCAACTCCAGAGGCCGTATTGTCATGGCCACGGTAAAAGGTGATGTCCATGATATTGGTAAGAATATTGTCGGAGTGGTATTGGCTTGTAACAACTTCGAAGTCATTGACCTCGGCGTCATGGTGCCTTGCGAAAGGATTTTAGAAGTCGCTGAAAAAGAGAACGCCGACATCATTGGCCTTTCAGGCCTGATCACGCCGTCTCTGGATGAGATGATTTACGTGGCCAAGGAAGCTGAGAAAAAAGGACTCAAAACTCCGATACTCATCGGTGGAGCTACGACTTCTCCAGCGCACACTGCGATTAAGATTTCAGAGCATTATTCGGGCCCTCTCATTCACGTCTTAGACGCCTCTCGCTCCGTCCCTGTCACAACAGCCCTACTGTCTGAAGACCAAAAGCCTGCCTTTATTGAGAAAACGAATAAAAAGTACCAGCAGCTTCGTGAAAACCACGCCGGTGGCCCTCAGAAGGAATCAATTCCTTTTAAAGAAGCTCAAGCCAACCAATTCACTTGTGACTGGGAAAACTACCAACCAGCCGTTCCTGAGTTCTTAGGAACGAGGACGATTGAGAATCAGTCCATTCGAGAACTGGCGAACTATATCGATTGGACTCCTTTTTTCCACACTTGGGAAATTCGTGGGGTTTGGGACTCTGAAACCAAAGTTCTGAAAAGCAGGAACGCCGCCAGCGCCGAGCAAGCGCAAGAACTCTACCGAGATGCTTTAGAGATTTTAGAGCGAATCATTGCTGAGAATCGCTACACGGCTAAGGGCATTTATGGGTTTTTCCCAGCCAATGCCACAGCTCCTGAAGACGGTGATGATATTGAAGTCTATAAGGATACGTCGCGCTCAGAAACGATTGCGAAGTTCCACACCCTCAGACAGCAGGTTAAGAAAACATCGAACAAACCTCATTACGCTCTGTCTGACTTTGTCAAACCCGCTTCCTACGGAGACACGGATTACGTCGGTGGTTTTGTTGTCGGAATTCATGGGGTTGACGAATACGCTAAGGAGCTGAGAGAAAACGATCTTGATGATTACCAAGCCATTATGGCTCAGGCTATTGGAGACCGTTTAGCGGAAGCTTTTGCAGAACTTCTCCATCACCGCTCTCGAGTTGCGTGGGGGTATGAAAGACCAAATGAGTTTAATAAAAACGAATTGATCAAAGAGATTTACCGAGGCATTCGCCCCGCTCCAGGCTACCCATCACAGCCCGATCATACGGAGAAATTGACTTTATTTGAACTGCTACAAGCGACTGAAAAGACTGGCGTGGAATTGACTGAAAGCTGTGCCATGCACCCTGGTGCCGCCGTCAGTGGAATTTACTTCTCACACCCTGAGTCACGCTACTTTGCATTAAATGAACTTCAAAAAGATCAAGTCGAAGACTATGCCCAAAGAAAGGGCATGACCTATGACGAAGCCGAGCGCTGGTTAGCGCCTTGGATGTCTTAATATGGAACGCCACACCATTCACATTCATAATGAAACCGAGATGATCAATCTCGGCTCTATGATTGCAAAAACACTGGACTCCAATGATCTGGTTGCCATTGTTGGCGATTTAGGTGCAGGAAAAACCCACTTAACCAAAGGTATCCTAGCAGGACTGGGCTACCAAGGAGATGTGACGAGCCCGACTTTCAGTCTTGTGAATGAGTATCAATGCTCCAATCAGCGTCTTTGCCACTTCGACTTCTATCGTATTGAGAATGCGAATGAACTCCGAACGATTGGCTGGGATGAATATGTAGAAGAAGACGGGATTGTCGTGGTGGAATGGGCCAACTTATTTCCCGAGTTAATCCCGGCCACATCAAAGGTGATTAAAATTGTCCACGATGGAGACAATCGAGAGGTCTCTCTTAGTTTTTCACTTAAATAAAATAAGTGGCGGCCAGATGCTATAAAAGCACCTAACCTCCTGGCGCAAGAACGACAATCTCCAAGCGGTCTTGGTCTGATAAAGAAGTCTGTTCAATCACAGAGGCAGGCAATGCCTCCAAGTTCAACTCAACCGCTACAGGCTTCCCCGATAGATTCAGTTGATCCAATAATTGAACTAAGGTAATACCGTCCGTTACCGTATTGGTTTCTCCATTAATAATCAGCGTCATCTTTCCTTATTAAATGGAGATAGATTGGATAAAACTCTTAGCGTTAACGGTAGGAAGCGCAGCTTATGCCACAAGCATCACGAGCATGAAAAGAAACGCGGCAGAACAAGCGATGGTTGGGAACAACCATGTTTTCTGTGCTGCTTTTGCTGCTTTCTTAGGCGCAGGTTTTACTTGAGGTCTCGGTTTAACCGCTGGTTTAGGTGAAGCTTGTTTGGTTGCAGGCGCGCCTACAATCGGTTTAGCCGCTAAAGGAGTCGGTTGGCCTGGTGTTGGCGCAGCTGCAGGCGCTGGAGCTTGCAAACCTGAAGCAGGTGCCACAGGTGCTTTAGCAACTGGAGTCGGCGCAGGCGCGCTACCCACAGGTCTAGGAGCAGTCGCAGGAGGCCTTGCTGTAGGTGCCTGAGGAGGCGTATTAAGACCAGGTGCAGGGGCCGCTACCGGAGGTTTCACCGGTTGAGGCGGTGTCACGGGAGCGGCTGTCTTTAAATTCGGAGCAACAGGCGGAGCGGCTGGAGAAACAGGAGGGGTCGCAGGTGCTCCTGGAGTTGCCAGTTTATTAATAGGAGGTGCCGCAGGTACGCCTCCAGCATTAAGTTTATTGATTGG
>CALLBE010000109.1 GCA_938001985.1 uncultured Verrucomicrobiales bacterium
TTATTTGTAATACATGTATTACAAATAATACATAACAAAATCAAATTAAAACCATTTTTACGCAATTAAAATCATGAAAAAAAAATCGTATTTAAGTTGCGTTATTAAATACACGATATAATATTCGTATATAAATGAAAAACAACACATCACCCTACTGTGATACCAAAAGCTTACTTAGGTTCGGAATTTAAAAATCAACCCAGCTGAAAGTCTGAATAATCTACTTTCAGCAATTCTAGAGGCTAATGAAGAGATAAATTAACCGTCGTTTTTCAAAAAAACAAACCCATGAAAAGACACAAAAAAATTATCATACCGTTGAATGCAGATTCTAATGATCCTTCATTAGTTAGCTGGGCCTCATTAATTTCAAACCTCTCCGACGTAGAGGAAGTGCACTTTTTGCATTACATCCCAAAGGAAGACTGGAAGCTTATGCCCTCTTCCGCTGAACCTTGGTCGGAGGAGCGTGTGGACTCTGAACTCAAGGAAAAGCTCAACGACACGGTAACGGCGCATTGGACCGGACCCGCGTCAACAGAGATCAATCTTCATATTCTAGAAGATAAGAACATTTTGCACCTGATGTTAACGACCATCGCTGATATTGAGGCGGATCTGGTTATTCTAAATCGTGAGTCGATGGGTATTAATTTGGCAACTCGTCTGATTCGAAAGTCAACTTGTTCGGTGCTCATGCTACCTGAAAGTTGCGACGTTGCTATTAGTAAAATCATTGTGCCAACAGACTTCTCATTGCACTCCCTTTACGCCACTGAGATTGCAACGGCTTTCGCCAAAGCTTTAGATCTTAAAACACTCTACAGCTATCACTCCTTCAATATCGGAGAGCGATCCCATAAAGCGATGATTCCTGAATCTGAGCTACTCAAAATGTCCAAGAATTACGCGACTGAAGAGCATGAACGCTTTTACGCTGACTATCATGAACCTGGTATAAAAATTGATAAGCATAACGCTTTTAGCCACAAGGCTTCCTACGGCGTGAGCAATTATGCAGAATCCATCATGGCAGATCTTATCATTCTTAGCTGTCGAGGATCCAACTCAATTAGCGAATGGTTACTTGGCACCATTCCAGAAAATTTATTAAAAGAATCGAAAGTACCCGTGATGGCTGTTAAGACGAAAGGAACAGGAGCCAATCTCTTAAGGACGTTTTTAAAAAGTGATGGCGTCCCATCCACCGAGCCCTCGGCTCACCCAGAAACTAAACCATAGCTACCCTTCCCGTGTTTTTCGCTCTCACCTTCTCTATCCTAGCCAGTGCTTTCTTGCTCGTTCCTTTGATCAAGAAATTCAGCGGCGCTCGCGTCTTAGTTTCTTTGCCTGCGGGCCTGGCTTTCTTCGCTTTCCTGTTTATGGGATGGCCTTCACTTCGTAGCGGAGAGGTTATTACTCACACGCTGGAATGGTTCCCAAGCATGGGAATCAACCTTGATTTCCAGCTCACGGGGATGGGATTTGTCTTAGGCTTATTGGTGATGGGGATAGGCGCCTTAATCATGTCCTATGCCAGTGGGTATATGAAAGGCGATGCAAAAGAAACCCGACTGTACTTACTGTTGTACAGCTTTATGGTCGCGATGGTGGGGCTTGCGGTGTCGAACAACCTTTTGCTCTTTTTTATTTTTTGGGAACTAACCAGCATCATCTCATACCTATTAGTGGGCTTTAAGCATGAGTATGAAACAAGCCGTAAAAACGCCCTACAGGCCTTGCTGATCACAGGCGGTGGTGGCATTGCGATGCTGATTGGGTTGGTCATGCTTTCGCATGTCGGAGGGGCTTGGACTTTCACAGAGCTCACGGCCAATGCTCATCTGATCACAGAGTCCGCTTTATACCCTTATATATTAACCTTAGTCTTATTGGGTGCTTTTACAAAATCGGCTCAGTTCCCCTTCCATTTCTGGCTTCCAAATGCCATGGGCGCACCCACTCCGGTGAGCGCCTACCTGCATTCCGCAACCATGGTCAAGGCGGGGATCTTCCTGATGTTTGTCATGACGCCGATTTTAGGAGGGACTGAACTTTGGAAAACCACACTGATCACGACGGGTTCGATTACATTGCTAGTAGGAGGCTGGTTTGGGCTGACTCAAAAAGACCTCAAGGCTATTTTAGCAGGAACCACGATTTCGGTCTTAGGTTTAATCACCTTCTTAATCGGCATTGGCTCGGATAAGGCCATTTTGGCCGCCATTTTAGTCATGGTCGCACACGCCTTGTATAAAGCCTCGCTCTTCATGATGGTGGGTGCTGTGGATTTAGCGACAGGCACTCGTAATATCAATGAACTCCGTGGCTTAAAGAAGTGGATGCCTCTCACCGCGACCGCGGCTCTCCTTGCTGGGTTATCGAAAATGGGCTTGCCTCCATTTTATGGCTTCATCGCCAAAGAATATCTATACAAAGCCGCCATTCCCTTACCTATGGAATGGATACAAGCCGTATTAGTCCTCGGTAACGCCATTATCTTAGCACTCGCCATTAAAGTAAGCATCATCCCGTTTTTCGCTAAGGATAAGGAAAAACAAGAGTCTGCTTCTGACAACCCTCTTCATAAAAATGAATTGGACTGGACAATGTCCGTATCTCCATTTGTTTTGGCCATCCTTGGGGTACTGTTTGGAGCTTTTCCAAACTTAATCACCCCCATGGTCCATACGGCGGTTCATTCTATCACTCCCGAAGCGAACCTTTATGCGGTGAAGCTTTGGTCAGGGGTTAACTGGCCCTTAATTCTATCCATCTTTACTGTTGGCCTCGGCCTCGCTCTATTCTTCAGCTCACGTTGGTTAGAAAAGAAAGAAACACCCAAGTCCTGGGGCGTTGTCATCTACGAGCGTTTATTAGAAGCGGTTTTATGCTTATTTAAGAAAACCACCCGCGTGGTTCAGAGTGGGTACTTACAGAATTATTTAGCAGTCATACTGATCGCTACCGTTGCGCTCGTTGCATGGAAATCCATTCCAACCATGGGTTTATGGGTTTCTTATGAATCCAATTTGACGTTGACGCCTATTATAATCATAACCGCCGTGATTATGCTGATTAGTGCTTTTTGGATTTGCATCACGAAATCCAAGCTCAATTCCATCATCGCGTTAGGAGTGATTGGGGCCGGCGTAGCTTTGCTTTTCGCTTATTACAGCGCACCTGATTTAGCAATCACTCAGCTGCTCGTTGAGAGCTTGATTGTGGTGATGTTCGCTTGGGTTATTAAAGACATTAAACCTCATAATCTATCGACTCCCCTTTTACTCAACAGCTGGTATCTTATTATTTCCGCGAGCTTCAGCCTCTTAATTTTCACCCTAGTCATGAAGTCTAAGCTGGTGAACCTAGCCCCTGCCATTTCACAAAAAATGGTTGAGATGAGCTACCCAGAAGGGTTTGGCTCGAATGTGGTGAACGTCACCCTAGTCGACTTCAGAGCCTTAGACACCTGGGGCGAAGCCACTGTCATTTCCATCGCCGCGATTGGGGTTTGGATTCTAGGTAAAAACTTAATTTCTAAAAAATCATGACCCTTATTTCTTCATCAACTCGCGTGATCGCCCCTTTGCTGATTCTGCTTTCTCTCGTCATCCTCTACCGTGGGCACAACCTACCCGGAGGCGGTTTTATCGGAGGGCTCACTGCAGCAGCGGCCATGATGTTAATCACCTTGAATGGCGTGCCTTCGAAATTTGAGAAGCACTGGAATAATCTATCACTCGTTCTTATTGGATCAGGATTGGTGACTTTATTCTGTAGCTTTTTGCCCTCTTTAATGACGGGAGCTGCCTTTATGGAAGCGATGTGGCTACCGACGGTTTATCTGCCTATTCTTGGTAAGGTAAAGCTAGGGACGCCGCTGATTTTTGACATTGGAATTTACTTAGCCGTGATCGGTTTTTCTATTAAATGCGCCAACGTATTTCACGCCAACAGCTCTTCTGAAACTGACCACTAATTATGGAACTCATCATCTCACTATTAATTGCAGGGTTCTTTGGAACTGGAGTCTACTGCCTCTTTCAACGAAGCTTTATTAAGCTGATTGCTGGACTCATCTTGATTGGACAGGGTGCGAACTTACTGGTTTTTTCAGTTGGAGGATTGATGTCGCTAAAACCAGCCTTTGTTGGCAAAGAAGCGCCCCCTATGGTAGCGGATCCACTGCCTCAGGCCTTAGTTTTAACCGCCATCGTGATCAGCTTTGGCTTAATTATTTTTACCATCTCATTGCTACTAAAAGCACAGAGAGAGCTGAAAAGCGATGACCTCAATCAGCTCAACACCACAGACACACTTTAATGAACTTACTCTATTTACCTATTATACTCCCTTTTGTAACCGCGGTCGCTTGTTTAGAGTTCACGCGGTGGAGTAAGGCGACTCCAGTGATTGGCACCATTGGCGCCGTGGCGCAGCTCATCGGAGCGATCTATCTGCTCGACGAAGTGTTGGTTAAAGAATTGATTGTGGGACACACGGGTGGCTGGGCCGCTCCTGTTGGGATTAGCTTTGTTGCCGATAAGCTTGCTGTCGCGATGGTCGTGATAACGGCTATTATCAGCGTTGTGATCAATCTTTATGGTTGGGCACAGCTCGACTCGGCGCTCATTAAGAAGCATTATTTTGCCTTAGTTCACTTCCTACTGATGGGGGTCAATGGCGCCTTCTTAACGGGGGATTTATTCAACCTCTACGTTTGGTTTGAGGTCATGCTCATTGCCTCATTTGTCTTAATGACGATAGGCGGCACTAAAGCACAGCTCGAAGGGGGCGTTAAATACTTAGTGATTAACCTAGTTGCCTCCGTGCTCTTCTTATGTAGCGTGGGCCTAATTTACGGAAAAGTGGGGACGTTAAACATGGCGGATATCTCCTACCACCTGCGTGACAGTGTAGACGCTCACTTAGTCAACAGCAGCGGAATCTTGTTGTTAATTGCGTTTGGGATTAAGGCAGGACTGTTTCCTTTTTTCTTTTGGTTACCCGCTTCTTACCACACCTTAACGCCCACGACTTTAGCTTTATTCGCAGGGCTGTTAACCAAAGTTGGCGTTTACGCGCTGCTCAGAACGTACACCTTAATTTTTGAATCTCAGTTCGAACTGATTCAACCTATCCTGATTTGGATTGCAGGGTTAACCATGGCCGTGGGCGTAATGGGAGCTGCGTCTCATTATAATATTAAGAAAATACTATCATTCCACATCATCAGCCAAATTGGCTATATCATGATGGGAATTGCCATTGCCACCCCTCTGGCGATTGCCGGTGCTGTGTTTTACACGCTTCATCATATTATTGTAAAAACCAACTTATTCCTAATTGATGGAATGATTGCCAAGCACTATGGAACCTCAGACTTGAAGAAGCTAGGAGGGCTGTACAAATGGAGCCCTATCTTTGCGCTCTTATTCTTCATTCCCGCCTTTTCTCTAGGTGGAATTCCTCCTCTCTCAGGCTTCTGGGCCAAGTTGAGTTTAATCCAAGCCGGTGTTGAGGCCAACCATTACTTCCTGGTGGCAACTGCCGGTGTTGTCGGTATTTTCACCCTTTTCTCCATGACCAAAATCTGGGCAGAAGCCTTTTGGAAAAAGCCTGATCCAGAGACGCCTAAGTTCAAGCTCCCTAGCTTAAGAGAAATGACGCCGGCCTTGATCTTGGCAAGCCTCACCTTGCTCATTGGCCTCAATGGAGACGCCTTATTCGAATTTAGTAAATCAACCAGCAACCAGCTCTTATCGCCAGAAGCTTATGTCAAAGCCGTATTAAATAAATAAGCCCTTATGATCGTAAAAATCACCAAAACACTCTCGCTCGCTTTCTTTTATTTAAAGGAAGTCATTAAGAGCAACCTGCAAGTAGCCATCGACGTCCTGACCCCAAGTCACCGAATGACGCCTGCGATGATTGACGTTCCCGTGGAGGATTTGACCTCTCGACAAGTGGTTGCGTTGAGCCACCTAATCACCATGACGCCAGGTTCTCTCTCCGTCGATTATGACGAGAGCTCCAAAAACCTCACAGTCCATTGCATGTATGTTGATTCCCCAGAGGACCTCATCAAGCACTTTAGAAATGAATACATAGAAAGGATTCGTTATGTTTTTTGAACCCGGAGAAATTCCGTCCATTGTCTTTGAGATTGCTCAATGGATGATTGCCCTATCGATTTTACTGACTTTTATTCGAATTTTAAAAGGACCTTCGGGTTTAGATCGAATTGTTGCGCTCGACTTACTATCAGCGATCATCCTCGTGCAGTGCGTTCTCTTTGCCATCGAAAGTAAATTACCTCTCTATCTTGATATTGCCTTTGTCATCGCTGTCATTGGGTTTATATCAACCGTCGCCTTCACCCAATTTTTAAAACACCGTCATGATTAGTACTATCATCGCCTCCTCACTTGTTTTATTAGGATCGTTTTTCGTCCTTCTAGCCTCGATTGGAGTCTTAAAAATGCCTGATTTTTATTCTCGCCTTCACACGGCAACTAAAGCCGGGGCCTTTGGCAGTGCTCTCGTCTTGCTGGGGTACTTATTTATTGAACCCAGCCTACGAGTTATCATCCAATCTGTTTTAATCATTGGTTTTTTCTACTTAACCGCCCCTGTTGCAGCTCATGCGATGGCGAGAATTGCTATGGGCGATAAAATGCCTATGTGGAAACGATCGGAATCAGATCAGAAAACCACTAAGCCTAGCCCCTCGGATACTAAAGATTAAATTGAGAACATCGCTTTTGTTATGAAAATACTCATCATTGAAGATGATAAAAAGACAGCGGACTTTATCGCAAAAGGGTTTAAAGAAGCTGGGTTTGTTGTCGATGTATGCAACGATGGTCACGAAGGCCTTGATCGCCTTCTGGTTTACGATTTTGACGCTGCGATCGTTGATGTCATGCTTCCTGGCATCGATGGGTTATCGATTATTGAAACCATCCGAGAAGACGGTAACCAAACTCCAGTTCTTGTCCTCAGCGCCAGACGCTCTGTGACTGAACGCATCGAAGGCATCAAGGTGGGTGGAGACGACTACATGGTTAAGCCTTTCTCATTTTCTGAATTATTAATACGAGTCCAAGCACTCATTAGGCGGAATCAGTCAGCAAGCTCTAAAAGCTCAAAACCAGACGCTAATTTAATGCAAATAGCCGACCTAGAGCTTGATGCTTGGAAGCGCGAAGCAAGACGATCAGGCTCTACGATTCCCCTTCATGCAAAGGAATTTGGTCTTTTAGAATATTTGATGCGCAATCAAGGTCGAGTGGTCTCAAAAACAGCCATTCTTGAAAACGTATACGATTATAACTTTGATCCACAAACCAATGTGGTCGATGTATTGGTGTGCCGCCTTCGGAATAAGATCGATAAAAATTACGATCAAAAACTACTCCACACCGTTAGAGGCATGGGCTATGTCTTAAAGTCAGAATAACCACTGTTATGAAAACAAAGCCCGCCCCATTTCGACGGTTCAAAGCAGAGCATTCTCCCGCGGTTAAATTGGCTGTTTATTATGCAGCCTTCTTTGGCCTTCTCTGCATGGGATTGTTTTGGATGGCGAACCAATCGCTTGAACATACCATCCAAAAAAAACAGCTTAAGGCCGTTAAGAATAAAGCCTTAGAATATAAAGCGTGGTACACTAAAGGCGACCTGCAGCAATTGGAAAGCCGAATGAGTGAGCAAACACTCCAAGCAGGTGACACTCTTTTTGTTCATATTTTTGGTGATACTTATGATTATATTAATTTCACCAAAGACACCGCAATTGAGTTCCCTCAGGGCGAGCTAGACGCCTTAGATCAAATGGTCTCAGGGAATAATATTCCCATGGGTGATTATGATTGGACCATTCACTCAGTGCCTATCGAGGGAACGAATTTGGTCTTACAAGCTGGTAAACATAGTCAAGCCGTTCAGAACACCTTGGCCGACTTTAAAAAGACATCACTTCTTTTTTTAATCCCCGGAGCCATCATCGCAATTATCGGAGGGGTATTACTCGCCTACCGCTTTCTTGCGCCAACTCGTCAACTGGTCTCTACCATGGAAGGCATTCTTGAAAGTGGCGACTTATCCCAGAGAGCTCTCACCATGTACAAGGGTAACGAGCTGAACAAGATGGTCGAACTCTTCAATCGTCTTTTGGGCGAAAACCAAAGGTTGATCCAAGTCATGCAAGACTCGCTCGATCACATCGCTCACGACCTCAGAACCCCACTCACACGGATTCGCATCACTTCCGAACGAGCACTGACCAATTCGAGTAAATCATCCCCATCAGAGCTACAAACGGCTTTGTCAGACTGCGCCGAAGAGGTTGATTACATCGAAAGATTACTAACGGTTCTCATGAATGTAGCCGAGGCGCAATCAGGGGCAATCACCCTTAAAAAAGAGCCCATAGTTGCCTATAGTTTACTCGAAGATGTCTTAGAACTTTACGAATTCGTTGCTGAGGACAAAGAAATTAAATTTGCAATCGACTGCCCTGACTCACTTTCCCTAGAAGCCGACCGCACTAGACTTGCCCAAGTGCTGGCTAATTTAGTCGATAACGCGATTAAATACAGCCCTCAACACTCTACCATATCCATCAGCTGCCAAGAAGCCGGAGACGCCGTTGAGATTAAAGTGACAGACCAAGGGATTGGCATCAGTGCTGAAGATCTACCTCATATATGGAATAGACTTTACCGAGCTGACCGCAGCCGCACAGAAAAGGGAATGGGCTTGGGGCTCAGTTTAGTAAAAGCGATTACCGAGACCCACGGCGGTGAGATTGAGGTGACTAGCCAACTGAATAAGGGTTCCGAGTTTAAAATAACACTCCCATCGCACAAACAAAGATAGTGCCACAGAGCGTGATGCTTTTAAAAAAAGAAAGGCTAGATCTCTCTAGCCTGAAGTCTGCAACCTGTAATAAATGTTAACTCCGCACTTATCAGCAGTGCTTCAACGTTCTTGTTTCTTAGAACTTAAGGTTCAGTGTCGCTGTAAAACGGCTCTCATAAAGACTGCTTTCTGATTCCGTTAATGGGATTTCATAAACAAGGCCAGACGTGAGCGTGTCGGTCAATTGACTTTGGAAACCCAACCCTAACGTGACTAAGTCATTGTCTCCTCCATTAGCCGCGCCAAAGTTAATTAAATCACCACCTTCGAAGTTAACGTTCTGAGAAACCGTCGTTCCTAATTGGCGACTGTAATCAAATGAGCCATCACCTTCTTGCAAGGTTGTATACCAGTTAAGTTCTATAAAAGGAATCATGGCCTTTGAGTGATGATAACTGGCATGAGCACTCACAAACCCTGTGAAGGATTCACTATCACTGAAGGGGATATGAAGTCCGGAAGCGACCGATATTTGGGTATCTCCGTAGAACTTCAAACCACTCAGGATAAGATTTAAAGCACCGTCACCTTGCCCTTGAAAAACCTCGGATTCCCCTGTTGGGATTTCAATACTCGCGATACCAGAAAGGGCCGTCGAGTTTTCATGATCTAAAATATAGGCATACTTCAAACCAGCGGCAAGGTTCGCAAAACCTTGAGTCCCAGTAAACGTATCATCAGGGTTGAAATCAATATAACCATCTTTTAACGCAACAATAGAAAGACGCTCACTCAAGGCAAATTCGGCCTGCAGAGCAAAAAGGTTCAAATCCCCACCAAAAGGCACTTCAGTATTGTTTGCTAAGGTAACTCGGTCAGGAAATTTGTGATTCATATAAATTCCTCGTATCTGGTTTTGAGGAATGGCCAAATCGTGTTGAGTTAAATTAGTCATCGGCCGAATCGCTCGATCAAAATCTGATGCCATTGCGGAATGAATACTCAGAAGCCCGATCGCTGCGGTGGATACACTTAAGGTGAATTTGGTTTTTTTCATATTTGTTGTCCCTTATTTGAAGGTCCTTAAAATATAATCCATTAACCTTTCCCAAAAATTACGGCATGATTACATTTACGCAACAATCTAACTGTTAGTGTTTTGCGTTAATTTAAGGTCGATATACCCACCTATTAAATCGTTTTTACCAGCCCAAGAAACTCAGCTCTAAAATGGGCGAAAATTAATACAGCAAAGGCCTAAAAAAGAAAAAAGCAGAGCCTTCTAATAACGAGCACACGGATACCCCTAGGACATATAGTCCCTCAGGTATCCGTGACTTCTATCATCGTAGATTTGATATCAATGATGATCGTTTTTAACTAAGCCCTAAGTGCTTCCACTGTAGCGGCTTCAGCCGTTTTGATCGTTTTTGTCTCAATCTCAGTTTCAGCGGAGTCTCCACGGAGGTATTTCTCCAGCATTTCAGCTCCTGTTCCTTTATGTTTCACGGCTAAAACAGGTCTGGTTGCGTGCCTTAGTAGATTCTCTGACACAGAACCTAAGAACCATGCGCTATCAGAGTTACTACCACGACAACTTAGGATCACCAGATCTGCCTTTGAATTCTCGGCATACTCATTGATTGCAAGTGCGGTATGATTATTAAATTCATTATGAGTCTTGATAGTGACACCTGTCTCCTCAAAGTCTGAATAGAAGTGCTCGTGCTCGGATTCTGCATGTTCTTTGCAAAGATCTATCAAAAGGCTCTCTGCCGTAGTGGATTTAAACATCTTGTTACCGAGATTGTAAGAGTGGTAACTATTGATTTCTGGTATTTTGAGTGATTTGGCAAATGCTGCCGCAATCTCAACCGCATAATTCGAGTGCAACGAGAAGTCGGTTGGGATCATCAGGCTCGATATTTTAGGCTCACTATCTTCTGGCAACATCAAGATCGAACACGTTGACTTTCGTATCATTCGAATAGCCAATGAAGCCCCCAGGACTTCTTTACCCAAAATCACGAGATCAGCCTCAAGGTTCGCTGTCTTTTCTAAGAAATAATGCAGCATGTCTTTGCCGCTTTCCACATGGAAAATAACTTCAGTTGCTTTAGGCCCTCTCCAGTATTTTTCGACCGATTCTAATAGCTCGGATTCAATCTCGAACTCCAAGGCAGATTCCATCCAGTTCTCCCCTCTGTTCTTAGACTCCCATACGAATTTATGGTTGAAGTTCACGAAATGAACCTCCTTCGACGCCGACAGTCGAGCAATCATGGAAGCCCAGAGTATGATGTTTTTGTCTGTTTCATCTCCAGCCAGTGGAACTAGTATTTTCTCATGTCTTTTCATAATATTGGTTTTTGTTTTGGGTTTCTTAAATCAGAAGGATTGCCTATTGATTCTGAAAAACTTACAGCACAAAACTCAGGAATCGTCTCAACCGAATTTCGTGTTGGAATTGATCATCTTTACTCTAAAAGGCGGCACTTTGGGTGGTGATTCATTTAGTCCGAAATAGTCTTCTTAGTTTGATTCAACTTAGGAAAAACCAGAAGATTATTTCGCAATTAAAAAAACGTGTTTACTTTTTCGCTAAAAAAGCCAAATTAAACCTGTGGGAGCAAGTTGGACATTTTTAACAAATCATGCACACGTGATGATCTGCTTAAGTGAATACGCAGACATTTCATTACGTAAAGTTGCTGAAAAGGTTGGTATTACCGAACGCGCGGTGCAACGCATCGTATTGGATCTCGAAACTGAAGGTTTTCTAACTCGTGAAAAAGTAGGTAGGAAAAATACTTATACTTTAAAAAAAGATATCAACCTTCGACACCCGCTTGAGTCACACCGCACGATTGGCGATGTGATTCATTCGATAACGGATTAACCTTTAGAGTAAGGCAGCGAGGAATCTTGTAGGAATAGGAGTACTCTTCCATCATCCATTTTTACATACCCCTTCGTATACTCGACTTTGGTTTCCTTACCGGACTTATCGGTGAAGTAATAATGCCCCATTGCGATGGCTTTATTTCCAAATGTTTTGACCGTGTGGTTGTCGAACCTTACCTTCGTCCAAGGTTTTAATGCAAACCCCTTGTCCTCCGGATACTTGTCATTACCAGCTACAAAGTAAGATAAGGTGCCTTCAAGATCAGGTCTAAAGGGAGCGTCTGCTGCTAGAGTTGGCTTAAACTGAATCGCCCCAAGCTCGAACGCATAAGCTGTTTTAGCGGCTTTCTTAGCAGCATCATAAGCTTTGCCTCCAGAGGCTCCGATTTTCACGACCGCATTCCCCCACATTTCCTGAGCCGCTTTAATATCATCAATAGAGATTGCCTTTGCCGTGTTCGGTAGGGTTTCCGTAATGGCCTCTATATCCACTTCTGTTTTTCCTGTTGCGGTTGAATATAGGATGGCTGATGAGGCGATTAGTGTTGTCAGTTTAGTCATGGTTTTTTTCATATTTTTATTTTGCCCTAATGATGTGAGCGTTTATTCGGTCACCGTTCCTTAAGACATGATTAATAAACCACACCAATATTACCGTTTACTTTCCCAAACATGACATGTGTGTAATAATTGACTTTAAACACTAACGCAAATAATGACTCACCCTCAACCCTAAGACAATGAGCGTTACCAGCGCCTTACTTTAACGTTAATTATCCAGTTAATTTTTTTGCAACTAGCGCAGTGCCCTCCCCTAAGGCGCTCCTAGCTGCTTTCTCGTGAAACAAATTATCGTTTTATTCGACCGACCCCTTTTTTACCTGGAATGGCTTAGGAGGAGCTGATCCAGATTTTTTCAATTCAACGTCAGGACTAAGAGGCTATAAGGGCAGCTGTTATGAGGGAGGTTTACGTATTCCCTGTATCGTTAAATGGCCAA
>CALLBE010000110.1 GCA_938001985.1 uncultured Verrucomicrobiales bacterium
TCATCATTCACATTCACAATCGCCATGATTAGAGGGCGACGAGGAAAAGAAATCTTACGCAGATTGGTTTTTAAGAAAACGCTCATTCGCTCCTATCATGAATCGAGGATGACTTTAGAGACAAGTCTGAATCGTGAGTTAAATTTAATTACATAAAATAGACATTGAACTCACGACGGGCTTATTTAATCATCTCAATTATCAGAAATGGCAATGTTTGAAATCCGGGAAAAACCGAAGAAGGTCGAAAGAGCCTTGCTAGTGCGTATTTATTTCGATCGCAAAGAGGAAAAAGAGGCTGAGAAGCTATTGCTCGAACTGAAGGAGTTGGTGACAACCTTGGGGATTGGGGTTGAAGAAGTTTTGTTGGTGCATGCTCGTAAGATGCAGGCCAAGTATCTATGCGGAAGTGGTAAGACGGAAGAGGTGATTGATTTTGCCGACGCTCATGAATGTGATTGTATTGTTTTTGATAATATCTTGGCTCCTCATCAGCAACGCTCGTGGGAAGAGTTAGCGGACATTACCATCATTGACCGTGAAGAGGTTATTTTAGATATTTTCGCAGATAGGGCGCAAACCAGAGAGGCCACGCTACAGGTTGAGCTGGCAAAAATGCAGTATGCGCTTCCTCGCATGGCTCGCATGTGGGCTCACTTAGACCGTCAAGGCGGTGGTGGTGGTGCGGCCACTCGAGGGGAGGGTGAGAAACAAATTGAGGTGGATAGACGCTTGGCTCGTGCCAAAATCGAGTCCATTAAAAAAGAGCTGGTTCTTGTCAGAAAACAACGGACTACACAGCGAAAAACAAGAGAGATTAATGACATCTCTCACGCAGCTATCGTCGGGTATACGAATGCGGGTAAGTCTTCGTTGTTGAACCAGTTGACGGGGGATTCAATTTTAGCAAAGGACATGCTATTTGCAACCTTGGACACCACGACTCGTAAGATTGATTTGCCTGATGGTCAGCCTTTATTAATTACCGATACCGTTGGTTTTATTCGTAACTTACCTCACCGCTTGATTGAGGCCTTTAAGTCGACTTTAGAGGAAGCTGTTTTAGCTGACTTTTTAATCCAAGTTTTGGATGTTACGGATCCCGAGGCTCTTCGTTATTATGAAACCACGTGTGAGGTTCTCGAGGAGCTTGGAGCAGGCGACAAGCAAATGATTGTGGCGCTTAATAAGTGTGATGCTCTGGAAGATGAGTCCACTTTAGAGGCGTTCGAGCAAAAGTTTGAAAAGACCGTCAGAATATCGGCTCGCTCAGGAATGGGGATGGAAGATCTGTTGGCGTTGTGCTCAATAGAGTTAGCGGATAAAGTTCAGATTTTAGAATATCGAGTGCCTCAATCTCGGGGGGATATTATGAATTTGATTTATAAAAACGCAAAAGTGGACTCGCTAGAATATGAAGGCAATGAAATCTGCATCAAAGCGGTTGTGCCTGCGATGATTCAAGGGAAGCTTGAAGCCTTCCAGGTCGGCTTGCCTGTGAAAGAAAAGGAGTCCTGGGAGCGCTAATTGAACAACTATTGACGATAGGATAAAAGCTTCTAAAATCAAGACATGAGGAAGTGTTTTCTTTTCATCTATAGTCTCGTTTTTGGGTTATGGAGTGGCGTTCTATTGGCGGATCCACTGATTGTCACGGCCTCCGTTATCTTGGATGAAGAGGCAAATGAGTTGAAAGATGTTGAAATCATATCGACTCAAGAGCTGAAGGAAAAAAATGTAAGAACCTTGCCTGAGAGCTTTGCCGAAACCCCAGGGGTCTCAGTTCAAAAAACGACTCACGGTCATGGCTCTCCCTACATTCGTGGATTCACAGGTCGTCAGAATGTTTTGTTAATCGATGGTGTGCGGGTGAATAACTCGACGTGGCGAAGTGGGCCTATTCAATACTGGAATACCGTTGATTCTAGTTATTTGGATGAGATTTCCTTAGTTCGTGGAGTGGGTTCGGTGCTTTATGGTTCGGATGCCTTAGGA
This sequence comes from uncultured Verrucomicrobiales bacterium, assembly GCA_938001985.1. Lineage (GTDB taxonomy): Bacteria > Verrucomicrobiota > Verrucomicrobiia > Verrucomicrobiales > Akkermansiaceae > CALLBE01. The sequence continues at coordinate 1,996 of CALLBE010000110.1, forward strand.
GGTGTGGTGAATCTTAAAACTCGTAGTATCGGAACTGATTTGGAGACGGGGCCGTATAGGCATGGTGAGTTCCAGTATCGAATTGATTCCAATACGGTGTCGCATGTCACTCGCTTAGCGACTCAGCTAGGGGCAGGTGGTGAGAATGGCTGGGGTGTTCATTTAGGGGGTTCTTTTAAAGAATTTGGAGACCTGAAAGATTCTGCTTTAGATTTTGAAAATACGGGGTATCCAGAGCAGAATATAGAGTTTAAAGCGGAGAAATTTTTTAAGAATTCAACACTCTTAACCGTTGCTCATCAATACACGAATCAAGACGATATCTGGCGGTGGCACAGCACGGAGCTGAATGACAGACCTTGGGTGAAGAGTGGGTCGATCACTGCTACGGGTTCAGACTTTTGGCGTATTTATGATCAAGAACGCTCATTGAGTTATGTGAAATTGGAGGGCGTCTCTTCCTCTTCTTTAGTGGATGAGTGGTCGGGTATTCTATCGTATCAAAAAAGTCAGGATTCAGAAGATCGTTATCGTTTTACCAGTGGTGAGTTTCGTCGTGATTTGAGAATTTTAGATGTTGAGACCTACGGGGCTTCATTGAAGGCGAAAAAGATTCTTAATGCGGGCTCACTTTTATATGGCGTGGACCATTATTATGATTCTGTCTCAAGTGAGGGTCGTCGTTTGCTGTATGCCTCAAGGTTTGGGTCCTTGATTAGTGATAATTCAAGGTCCGCGAATCGTCCCGTGGCCGATGGATCTTCTTATTGGACAACGGGCTTGTATATTCAGCCAACCCTTCATGTGACCGATCAGTTGACGTTTCAAGGGGGATTAAGGTACAGCGATATACGAGCTCAGTGGGATCTTGACGCTAATGATCAGGCGGGGAAAAACGATTGGCAGGATCTCTCCAGTCATCTCAAGTTTGCCTATGATTTTGCGAATGAATGGAGAGTGGGAGCCTCTTATTCAGAGGGTTTTAGAGCACCCAACTTAGATGATTTAACCGGGCGACAGTTTGCGTTAAGTGGGTTACTGTCTTCGGGGAGTCCGGATTTAAACCCTGAAGAGTTTCAAAGTTTTGAAATCAATGTGAATTTTGAAACGGCAAGATCGCACCTTCAATTGAACTTATTTTATTCCCGTTTGCGTGACATGATTGTTCGAGTCTCGAATGGTAGTAATTTATTTTCAGTAAACGCGGGTAAAGGTCGCACTTATGGATTTGAGTTTGATTGGCGCTATGAGCTGACAGATCAGTGGAAAGTTGGGACTTATGCCAGCTCTGTGATTGGAAGGACAGAACAACCCACAACGCTGGGAGGTGCGGCTGAAACCAGTTATTTTTCAAAACTACCGCCCTTGTCTGGTGGTGTTTATACTCGTTACAACGGCCTCAAGCGACCGTGGTGGGCTGAGCTTATTATAAAAGGGGCTGAAAAAGCAGACCGCTTATCCACTAATGAATTGAATGGGGCGGATGCTCAGCGAGTGCCTATCAATGGGACGCCTGCTTATGTCATAGCAACCCTGCGTGGCGGTTATCAAGTGACGGAAAAACTGGCGCTGAATCTCACGCTCGAAAACTTGACGGATGAAGATTACCGAGTTCACGGCTCAGGCGTTAATGGAGGGGGCTTTAGCTCTATTCTTGGACTTGATTATCGCTGGTAAAATAGAATGGGTTTTTGTCATGAATCAGCG
>CALLBE010000111.1 GCA_938001985.1 uncultured Verrucomicrobiales bacterium
TTGTTATTTTCTTTATTTTTTACAAAAAAAAGCACTTAATTGATCTTACAGCCCATATTTATAGTTTTTTTGTATGATTATTTTTACAAAAAAAAGAACTAAAACCCCCATAAAATATAGATACTATGAAAATGAATACACAATCCCTAATCGCGCCACTGACTGCTTTCAGTCTACTCCTAAGCCAAGCTTCAGCCATAAGCTGGCTTAATTTCGGAACCATGACTGATACCAATAACGTTGCCTTTGGTGGAATTACATCAGGCAACTCACAAACATTTGACTTGGGTAACAGCTTGACCCTGACCGTTAGCTGGACGGGTACTTTTGGTAGTATGGCCACAGATCCAAACCCTAGTGTAGGCGGGGGAGCCGGATGGAGCACTTCACCGACAAGTGCAGCAAAGCTACCATCGATCCTAACAGCTGGATCTCCAAGTGGCCTAGGCGCTATCTCAAACCAAACTGAACAAGGAACGAATACCATCACACTTACGTTTAATACAGCAACAGACATTACACTTCTTTCTCAACGGGAAAATACCGGTGCCTCTACAGAAAAAGGTGTTATAACAACAGATGCGGGAGACTGGTATATCTCATATCAACATGACCTATCATCCCTTACAGGCGAGGGGTCTAAAACTCTTAGTTATGACGGTGCCCAAGGAAGTAACGGGAGTTTTGCAGCGACAACATTAGGAACAACCCAGGTAACCTACACCTTTGATAATACGACTAAAACCACAACCTCACTCGACCCATTCTTGATTGGTTTAGGCACACCAACGCCAGAGCCCTCAAGCGCCTTATTACTAGGACTCGGTGGCCTTGCCCTCCTAGGTCGTCGTAACAAGTAAAAAAGCCCCTTTAGATACCTCAGGTGTCTAAACCTTTTCTATTCTATATCGATGATAAACCCCCCTCACCTCACCTCGCTTTTCTTGGGAATTGCGAGTGCTTTTTTAAGTTACTCGTCTGCAATTACCTACATCGATTTTGCAACCACATTTGACAATGATGGTAAAGAGCTAGGCGACACTACATCCAGCTCTCAGACATTCCTCTTGGATTCAACAACCGGCCTGACCGTGACCGTTTCTTGGACAGGTAATTTCTTGGCGACTAACCCAACCCCGGCCAAAAGCGCGGGCTGGCCAGATGGCGAAAACATTCGAGGCATTCTCAATCAAATTCAAAACCAAACCCCCGATAATTCTGGGGCAATCAACAAGGTCACCTTAACCTTCAATTCCGCCATTGACGTCACCATTCTCAGTCAAGACTCAGGTAATGCCAACGGAGACACAGGCGCTGCAAATGAAAAAGGGACGATCACAACGAATGGCGATCTCTGGACACAGAATATCCTTAAAGGGAATATTGTCTTATCAAGCCAGTCCAACTCTGGAACACACTCCCTCAGCTATGATGGACAAAACCGCGGTGCTTTTCAAATAGGAAGCAAAGGTTCAACTGTCGTATCCTACGAATACGACAGCACAGGAAGAGCGGGCACAACCAAATCTTCAGACCAGTTCCTCGTTGGCTATGCTTACTCTGTTCCAGAGCCTTCAAGTTCCTTATTATTCGGACTTGGCGCACTTGCTCTCTTGGCGAGACGCCGCGCCTAAAAATATTTAAAAGCTCAAAACGAGTTGCCAAGTAATGGCTAAGTTCTCATTGTTGTAAGCGATGAAAAAAACACTCCTATCACTTGCTGGTTTATTTCTCCTTTCGACCTCCCTTGTCTCCGCTCATTGCCAAGTGCCCTGCGGCATCTATAACGACTCGGCTCGAGTCACGGCAATGCTAGAAGATGCGCAAACCGTAGTTAAAGCAGTGACACTTATTAATGAGCTTGCAGGAAAAACCGACGCTCAGTCCGTGAATCAAGTGACTCGATGGGTTTCTAATAAAGAAAGCCACGCGGACCAAATCATTCAGACAATGGCCAATTACTTCTTAACTCAGCGTATTAAAAACAGTCAATCTGATTACACAGAGCGATTGGTAAAGCATCACCAAGTGATTGTCGCTGCCATGAAGGCGAAGCAAACCGTCTCGGCTGAAAACGCTCAAAACTTAGTTTCAGCGATTGAAAAACTAGCTCCTTACTATCCTAAAAAGTAAGGCATTTCTAAAGCTAAGGTCTCACACCCTTTCCAAAGCCTTGAAAAACAAGGTTATAAAAGGGTTGTTTATCGACCTCTTCTCTCTATATGGTTTTGAACTCTCGGTTATAGGAAATAACCGTTGGCCTTTCTCGCCTCCTTATGAGTCAGCATCACACCAATTATCGCGGTAAGTTCATTTCTGAAAAAACTGATTTTCAGGAGCAATGCGACGCTATTATCGATCTGAATAAGAACCCGGATGAGGTCTTGAGAGCGAGCCGAAACACCATTCATGTGATTCACTACGAGGGGCAACCATGTGTGGTCAAATCCTTTAAGATCCCGAGCTTTCCACAGAACTATAGCTACGGCCTGTTTGTTAAATCAAAAGCTCAAAAATCATACGACAACGCTTCTCGATTGCTTGAGTTAGGGTTCAACACACCCGCTCCTGTAGGGTATTTTGAAGCCTGCAAGGCTGGGAAGTTAACCACCAGTTATTATCTCTCTGATTTCCATGATGCAGGCATTCGCTTGGATCAATTAATTAAAGAGAACACCCTGACAGCAGCAATAATTGAAGATTTAGCGGCTTATAGCTACAGACTTCATAAGAACGGGGTTTTTCATCGAGACTTCAACCCAACCAACCTTTTATTAACATCAGGAGAGCAGGGAACTGAGTTCTCTATCGTTGATATCAACCGCATTACGTGGAGCCAGCCTTTGTCAAAGAAGGCGTCAATGTCGGCCTTATCACGCTTAGGTTTACGAGGGGAATCTCGAGACCGGTTCTTAGCTCACTACGCAAAAATATCAGGGATCCCAGAAGCTGAATGCCATGAGTTTCTCGAACTGGCTGAGCAAAAAACGCAACTTTATTTTAAAAACAAGAAGAGACTCCGCTTGTTATTCCCAAAAAAATGAACGAACACCCCTCATTTCGTTGGGATCACTATTCTGACCAACCCTATACCTTAAACGATAAAAAGTTTAAGCAAACATTATACATAAAGGCAGCTGGGCAGCTCCTGCTTTCATCCTGCCTACTCCCGCTTTTTCCAATCTTTGCACTCATCAATTTCTTTAAAAAACAGCATCACAACACAAAGGTTGGCCAAGGCATTGGACTTGCGGTTAACGTTGAGAGCAGTTTACCAGAGAAAACAAGAGTCCCTCTGCCGGACTTAGTTTCTATGGTTCAAGAGCTTGGAGTGAAGCAATTGCTGGTTCGAATTCCTCTCGCCGATATTAAAAACCTAAACACTTACTTAGAGCACATTGATGCCCTGGCTCAAGGCGACAAAGAGATCACGGTCAACCTCCTCCAAAGCAAGGAGATGATCGATGACTCT
>CALLBE010000112.1 GCA_938001985.1 uncultured Verrucomicrobiales bacterium
TGAGGTAAACAGGACGTTCCTTCCGAGTCGCTCGCCTTACTTTAACTTCGATGATTTTAACCCCGCTTTCCTCGTGAATAACGACATCATCGTTACTAAGTAAGTTTACACTTACCTTTTCAGGGTTATTAGCACTATCTACTAACTGCTTGATGACTTGTTCAGGCTTTTTAACCCTGGCGTGCCCCCAAAAGTTGAACAACTCATAAATGTAAATTCATTGGGGGGTTGATAGTCCAAGCTAACATTAGTTCTACAATATTTTCAAAAAATTGTTTTTATACCCTGTGTGCAATCAAAGTGATTGTTAGGGTCAAACGCTTGCTTCACCTTCTGCAACCTAAGGTAGGAGTCCCCATAATAAGCCTGCTTGTAATCCTTAATGTTAACATCAGGGTAGTTGGGGTAATGCTGTTTTATATTATTTTGATATAACGTATTCTGTATATCTTTCATGGCGGCTAAGCTCTGTTGAGCGTGAGTAGGGTTTTTCCAAGTACATTGAGCCTCCCCTAAGAACTTGAACCCTCTATGAGCGTAGGCATTATTCCCTGCGTATTCTTCATTATTTATAGCTCCACCTAGGGTGTTAATTTGAAATATAGCTCCGGGAGTACTGCTTATTTTTGTAAATAAAGCCTCTGTACATTTTTCAATATCTGCAAATCCGTGATAATATCCAGCACTTATATTTTTAAAATATAATGGCTTCCTCCTCCCGTAGTAATATTCAACACCCTTAGCTATGGGATCAGGTTTCAAGCGGTCATTTTTATCCATTATCAAGTCAAACACTCTTAAAACCTGTTTCATCTTGTCATCATGATCAGTAGCCGTCAGCGAGATGGTTAATGTTTGCCCATTTAAGATAAATGCAGAGAAGGCGTGATTAGGTAGACTATCACATTGCTCAAACCAATGCTTCGCCAGTTTAGATGCTTTTTTTGGGGATAAATTATAAGCTCTAAATCGATGTTGATACAGGGTAGATGGCGCTGAAACTGTCTTATAACGGAGCTGTGTCACGACACCAAAATTACCATTTCCACCACCACGGCACGCCCACAGCAACTCGGGGAAATCATCTGAATCAACAACATCCCCTTTGGCGTTGACCATTCTAACTCCAGTTAAGAAATCACAAGTTAAGCCAAATTGTCGTGCAAACAGTCCGTAGCCTCCCCCAAGCGTTATTCCAGACAAGCCAACTGAAGCGCATGAGCCTGACGGTAATAACCGCCCTCTGGGCAAGCAGTAATCATAAAGCTGCTTTAACTTAACTGCAGGCTCAGCAATCAAATCGTTATTTCGCTCCAATCTCAACCTTTTCATATTAGAAAGATCAATAACCATACCTCCGTCATTCAAAGAAAAACCCTCAAAACTATGACCACCGCTCTTAATGCTTATCTTAAGCCCTTGCTCAGTAGCATACATCAAGGCCTGCTGAACCCCCTTCTCCGTTTTGCAAAGAGCAATAATTTGCGGCTTAAGATCAAAGCGCTTATTAAATAGAGATCTTGAAAAATCAAACAACGCTTGTCCTTTTCTTACAAATTCAACATCTGGGCTATTTTGAAATTGCTGAGCTTTTATGAGATGAGCAAAACCGCTAAAAGAGCTCCAACTTATTAATTTCAACAACAATCTCCTCCTCATTTTTTCATCTCATTGGAGTGGTGTTTTCCTTCGAGCTGGGTGTATCTCCGATTTTAATCTTTGAACCCAGATGTTTTGGTTGGGTGTTCAAAAACGTCACATCGAGGAGCGCTTTTATCTTAGCGAGCTCTTCACGGAGGAGTGTTTTTTTTGCATGAGGATAGGAAACCCCTTTTGCGTTATAGCCAAAGAGGGTCAGGCCTCTGTGTTTGCCGATGAAAATAGAACGTTCGTTGTGAAAGGCCTGTGAGACGACGATTAAGTCAGTTTCTCCAAAGACTTCTTTGGCTCTTACAACGGAGTCCAAAGTCCGTATCCCCGCGTAATCAAGGACGGTGCGATTTTTTGGCACTCCTAGTTTGACCAGTGCATTCTGCATGTAAAGAGGCTCGTTGTAATAGCGTTGGCGGTGATCACCGCTGAGTAGGAGGTATTTAACTTTTCCAGCCTTCCAAAGCTCTGCTGCCGCCTTCATCCGATATTGGAAAAATAGATTTTCCCGCCCATTGCTAACCCGTGGGGAACAGCCGAGAACTAAAGCGACCTTTTTTGCGGGAACGTCTGCCAATACAGAAGAGGTGAGCCCTTTGGCGCTGTGTTTGATTTGCCAACTGGCTGAGGCTAAAAACAAGACCGGAGCAACAATGACTGTGATCAATGAAGCCGTGATGATTGTTTTTATTTTCATGAGGAGGTTGACCTCTCTTAACGTGCCTATTTTTTAGTGTTTTAAAAGCTTAATTCCTTTTCTACTATCAAAAAGAAGGAGCATGGATGAGAGGTGAATCGTGGCAGGATGAGTTTTTAGATTTTTTGAGGGTTGAAAAACGAGTCTCAAAAAACACGCTTTCCAATTATTCCTTAGCCTTGAATGAGTTCGTCAATTGGATGGGCGATAAGTTTGAGAATTGGGAGGCCTGCGATGCGGATGTTTTTAGAGATTATTTATTTGATCTGATGAAGCGTGATTACGCGAGAAACACGGTTCGGTTAAGGTTTGCGGGCTTACGGTCTTTTTTTTCATTTTGTAAAAAAAATAAGAAGCTAGAGCACAATCCCTTAGAGGAGGTTCAACTCCCAAAAGCCGAACGTTCCTTGCCTGTTGTGATCACTCAAAAGCAAATTATTCAGCTTTTAGAGGCGCCTCATACGGTGAAATTAAGCAAACAAGCCCCGGACTGGTTACCCTATCGAGATGTGGCAATTATGGAGCTATTTTATTCCTCAGGCTTGAGGTTGGCTGAGTTGGTTAGTTTGGAGGTAAAAGACGTCAACTGGGTTGAGGGAGGATTGCGTTTTGTCGGTAAAGGCAATAAAGAGCGGCAG
>CALLBE010000113.1 GCA_938001985.1 uncultured Verrucomicrobiales bacterium
AACATCAGCCGGAGCCAGATTGACAATCGTCTTCCCTTGAGACAAAGGCAGCCCTGAAGACTTCACGGCGGAAAAAACCCGCTGCTGAGCCTCCCTAACTGACGTGTCTGGCAAGCCCACAATTTGAAGCGTTGGCCTATCATAAAAAATCTCAGCCACCTCCACCTCGACCAAAACGGTCTTCAACCCCGAAAAAGCAACTGTTTTTAATTTAGGAACCACAAAGAACAACCCTAACAGAACTAAGGCGAGAGACTAGCAGAAACTCATAAAAGTCCATTCGAACTATTCTATTAACAGGCAGCTTGAAGAAGTAAGAACTCCAGCCCCCTCTACTTGATGAATAAGCACCTACTCGTTTTTCAAGATATAGCGGATATGAGCGGCAGTGAGCTCTCCCATGGTATCGTATTTTGAGAAATGGGTGGTGCCATGGTGCTCGTCCAATGAGGTGCGGAGGGCCTCGACGTTTTCTTTTGGTGAAATATCATCCTTTCGAATTGCTCGAAGTAATCCTGTGAAGCGGCGGATCTCTGCACGAGCACGGCGTGCCATCTGAGCTCTTTCTTCCTTCTGGTACTGGCGGATGGTCTCTCGGTTCAAGACGTTTTTCACCATCTCATTGATGGGCACGTTATCTGGGAATTTATAAGAATGGTAAACGTCAATATTCCCCTCATAACACTGCTGATCAAAATCAATAGGCCTCGCTCGATACGTCACTTCTTCGAAATCAGGCATGATCTCTAGAATGTAGTTAACCGAACGCATGTCTCCCAAAAGACGGTTAAAGCAGCGCTCGTTGAACTTCACGAACTCTTTGGCCACACGAACACTGTGCGTCTCAGAATCCTTGAGGTACTTTTTAATAAAATCACTCCCAGGCACCCCAGCGATATGGTCTTCAATGAGGGTATTGCCCTTAATGAAATAGTTGATTCGGTAAGGAGATAGCAAGTGCTCCAGCTCCAGTCCCACAATTCGGCTGGCGTCCGCTTTTTTTACATAAAAGTAATCCCGGTTGTCATTGAACCGGTTGACTATACAGACTCGAAAAGGGTTGGAGTTACCAAACTCACCAAAATCAATTCGCTCAACTTCCAAATGCTCCAGCTGGCCAAAGTCAGCGGTGCCCATTTTTAATAAAATATAAATTTTGGCTAAGTGAACCCGCAATGAGCTCATCACTTCCCGGTCGTAATAAACCGTCAACCAAAGCGTCTCGTTCCCTAAGTTATCCTCATAAGGCGCAAACCCATTATAACGCATCAAATCATCATAAACCAAAGGCACGCCAGCAATACGGCGATACCGCTGTAAATAAGCATGAAGACGATCACTGATAGGGATGAGCTTTTTGCGGTTATGAATCATGAGTTTAGCCTATTCTGGAATGATAGAGATCGGTTGATTGGATAAAAAGTCTTTTTGCGCTTGGTCCAAGGTTTTCGACAACCAATCAGAGCGTTTCAATACTTGGCGGCGTTGTGCTTCTCGCTCTTGAAGCAGCTTATTAATAGTGGAGGAGTGCTGAGTCTTGTAGGTCACGACCCACCAGTCCATTTGGTGAGCCACCTCTTTAGCCCAGACATTAAGCTCTTGAATCTCTTTAATATCATACCCCTCTTCGAATTCCTCCATCGAAGCCATCAGTCGAATCAAAGGGTCTTTGTAGAGAGGAAAGGCAATGCCAGCGAGCTTCTGAACCCTTCTCTGCTTGATTTCATAAGGATGTTTAGAGCGCAAGATCGAACGAATGCGAACTCGTGTCTCCTCAAGACTTAACGAACTTCGGAAAGGCTCTTGGGCTAGCTTTTGAAGGCTCAAGAGCCACCACTTCATCAACCCTTTTTTCGTCAATAACAGTTTAGGAAAAAGCTCCTTTAATAAAGAATCCAGCTCACCCTCAAAGTTTAATAAGCGCTTCCTAAGCAACTCCTGATCCTCTTTGTCCTGATCCTTTAACAGCATGAACAGAGACCCCGCCGCACTGCGAAAATCCTCCTGCTCCTGATAGCGAATGTTCCGCCAAGCCTTAACTCCTTGCAATCGAGACAGCGCTAGAAACTTATTCCCTTGGGACCCTCTTTTATAAAGCTGCCAATCCAGCCCCCCTCGTTTCTTTAAAAACCATTCGTGAGCCCCAATCACCCACCATTCCGATAACTGGAATGATCTTAACTCAGGAGATTCTTGATAATAATGAGCTAATAAACATAGGCGAAAGACACCCAAACTCAGCTCATCCGATGACAAGCCTTCGCCCACGTGAATGTTCAGCTTAACCTGGGGAGTGCCTAGATTGTTAACAACCTCAAGCGTGTAATTATAATCCGGCAAGCGATCGCCGACTTGGCCATAGAGATAGATTAGGGTCTCAGGCAGTGGTTGCTCAGCCGTTCCCCAGTTTTTTTCGATAAACTGGCGGGTCTCTTGCAACTGCTCATACCCTTGTTGAACCAGTGCTGGTTCATTCCCAAAAACTTGAATTTTCCTATCTGCTGAGCGTTTTGCCTCTGAAAAACCTTGAGCGTTCAACATCGAAAGAATCAATGCAAACAGTAGTATTTTCAAGGGGTTTGGGTAAGATCTCATCGCAGTCAGAAAAATTTGCATGACAGACTTTTCTCAAAAAACACTTCGTCTTTATTAGACGTCATAGTACAAGGATTTCACTCTTATTCAATCTATTCCTTATGAAACAATTGATTACAACCATACTGGCTGGCTCAGCTGTCGCTCTTGCTGCTGAACCTACAAACTACAATGAGTTCGCAGCGTCTCCAGACTTTGCGCTATTCACTATTAATAACCTCTGGATTTGTATTTCCGCGGCCCTGGTCTTTGTCATGCACCTCGGCTTCGCCTCTCTAGAAGCAGGTCTCTGCCAGAGAAAAAATACATCCAACATCATCTTCAAGAATGTCTGGATCATCTCGATCGGACTTGTTTCTTACTTCTTCTGGGGATTCAATGCTCACTACCCTGGAGATGCTTGGATTATAGCAGGTATCTTGCCACAAGGTAGTATCGCTGGAATCAACCCGCTCGGCGCAGATGCCGCTACTCAAGTTGCTAATTACACAAGTAGTTATGCTGATTACACCATTTCATCTGACTTTATCTTCCAAGGCATGTTTGCTGCAACTGCAGCTACTATCGTATCTGGAGCGGCTGCAGAGCGAGTTAAGCTCTTGTCCTTCATGATTTATGCCACATTGCTTGTAACCTTTGGCTACACAATCGCAGGTTCATGGCACTGGGGTGGTGGTTTCCTTGCTTCTCTTGAGGTTCCATTCTACGACTTCGCTGGTTCAACCGTAGTACACGCTTTCGGTGGATTTGCTGCTCTCGCCTTCATCATGGTGCTCGGTGCTCGTCACGACAAGTTCACTGCGAACGGCGCTCGTCCAATTCTTCCTTCGAACGTACCGCTCGCAAACCTTGGTGTCTTCCTTCTTATCTTAGGTTGGTTTGGCTTCAACGGTGGTTCAGTTCTCAGTGCTGACCCTCAGTTAGTAGGTCACGTTTTTGTAACCACAGCGCTTGCTGCTATGGGTGGTGCGATTGGTACAATGTTCACGGATTTCCTAATCCATAAAAAGCCAGATGTAACGATGGCATTAAACGGCTTCTTAGCTGGTCTAGTTGGGATCACCGCTGGAGCTGATGTGATCTCTCCTGCAAACGCGATACTCGTAGGTGCTATTGCTGGTGTTATTGTTGTTCTTTCTGTAATGGCTCTGGAGGCGTTAAAGCTCGATGATCCAGTAGGTGCGGTTTCTGTACACGGTATCTGTGGTATCTGGGGAACCTTGGCTGTAGCGTTCTTTGCTGAAGCTGATCTTATGTCTCAGTTAACGGGAATTGGCGCTGTCTGCGCATTCGCTTTCATCTTCTCAGGCCTCATCGCTCTTGCGCTTAAGTACACCTTAGGTATCCGAGTTGATAAGGACGAAGAGCTAGAAGGTCTTGACCTTGCTGAGCACGGCTCATCTGCTTACAACTAATAAGGTAAGTCACTACTTATTGATTGAAGGAAAGCCGAGCTGATACAGCTCGGCTTTTTTATTGCCTAGAGCCAGTATTTCTTCACCCCTTTATACCTTCCCAGGCTTTTACCCTCTCCATCGCTATTCAGCACGCCGTTGGTAGATGAAATCAACCTCCTGAACAATAAGCTCCTAAGTAGGCTCTTCCTCTTTAGCCAGATCTTTCTTCCAATGGCTTTAGCGTATTTGCGTTAAGCGAGCAACCTTCATTACTGAGCGTACTAAATCAAGGGCTTTTCGAACGCACTTCTCTCTCAATACTGGCTGAAGCAATTCTAACGCCACCCTTCCATCGCCACCCTTTTAGTGAACACTTTTGGGACCTGAGAGTTAATACTCGTATTTCATGTTCAGCTCATAATCCCTCTTGTCCACAGGAAATAAAGGCACCTCATTAGCCAAAGGAATAAAAAAAGAGAAAAGGAGCACTCCCCTTTTCTCTCTAAAGAGGCTCTCATGGCAT
>CALLBE010000114.1 GCA_938001985.1 uncultured Verrucomicrobiales bacterium
AGTCATTAGACACGGAAATAGAGACCCTTAAAGGCTTAACCCGAGAGGCTTTATTAAGACGTAATATGCTTTTAAACTCCCATTACTAAAGGCTGCCGATCGCTTATTAGGTAAGCCCGTTGGATTGCAAGTTCAATGGCGCTGGCTCATTATTTCATCTGCTAAAGGGCACGGTTCCAAGCTCCAGGTATTTTCTTAAGCATGGCTTGATAGGCTTTTTCCTCAGTTTGGGCGATGTCTTCTTTTTCTGCATTGTGATATCCCCAGCCCGTGGCAATCGATTTCTCATTAGCTAAGGTTGAGGAAGCCCCATATAGATACCCGGAGTGAGCATCAATAATGGAAAAAGTAGCCATGCTAGTGGTTTTGATTCCTTGCGTAGGCGAGAGTCCAAGAGTGGCTATGGAAAGGATGGAGGCGTAATCTTTATGAACGGTATTCGTGTCAAAAGTGTAAGCTCCAATAACGTTGACGCCATAACGTCTGGCTTCTTTTCTCAAGGCGGACATGGAATCAAAGGTTTGCCCGCCCATTAAGGAATTAAGCATTAATACGCTCCGAACGCCTTTCAATTGAGATAGGGTTTGAGAGTCTGTCTCTTGTTCATATTGAGCTCCTTTGGTGATGTAGAGCTTGTTTTTATAAGTTTTTTCAATCCGAACAAGGCCGAGTTGAGCAGGCGCTTTTGCCATAGGTCTCCCTGTGCTTCGGGCGTAGTAAGAAGTTTGTTTACTTTTACCACTATAAGAAGACTGTTGCCCCTCATGATAAGAGTTTTCGTAGTCGCAACTGGTGAGGGATAAGGTGAGGACGGCGCCTAGGGCTAATGGTAGTGTTTTTTTCATGGTGATGTCAGCTTCTTGACACCTCCTTTTTAACCTTGAGTGTTTATAAGGTTTAATTAAACTTTTTTAATTAAAAATTGATTTAATCAATAATAATCCTTTGAGAATGGTTCTACCCCATTACTTCAAGCGCTCCGTTAGGTGTTTTGCTCGCGTGATGAATTCCTCACTGATGGCTTTTAATTTTCCTCGATGGAGGATGCCAATCTTGAGAGGAGGGAAGTCTTTTAGGAGGAAATACTTGTGAGTCTCAGGGAGTTGTATCCCGGGCGTAACGACGGTGAGCCCAACGCCAAAGTCTTTTTCTGAATAGGCTCGGACTAGCTCCTGTGTGGAGACTTGAAGTGAGGGCGTCCAGTTCATGGAACGCTTGCTGAGTTCTTGATGGAAATTCTGCACTAAAAGCTCGCTAGGTTGGCCGAGAACAAGGGGTGTTTTGCCGGTCTTTCCTTGGTCCCAAAGGTTGGCTTCAAAGAAATCCTCCAGAGTCTTGGCTGTCGATGATTTTGGAATGATGAGCGCCATGGGCAGTTCGATCAGCTCAATGGTTTTAAAGCCTCTTGGGTAACTGTCTTGTAAAACACTGACACACAAATCAACGGCCTCATCCTCAATAAGCTTGATGATCGCGCAGGGCTCAACCTCGGTCAGGGTTAGTTTAAGGTCAGGGTGGTGGCTCTTTAAATTGGTGAGCAGGTTGGGAAGGTGGTGGCGAATAATCCCTGCAGATGCAGCGATGCGCAGGTGTTGAGCGCCCTCGCCCTTGATGGCTTCTTTCAAATCTCCCATTCGTGAAAAAAATGGGTAAATGTAGTCATAGAGCTTTTCGCCCTCAGGTGTCAGTTGAAAAGGGCGGCGATTAAAAAGCTTAACGCCCAAGTCCTTTTCCAGCGATTGAATCTGACTGGAAACGGCCGGTTGCTGTATGCCATAAGGCATTTTCTCAACGGCCGCAGTGATGCCCTCGTGCTTGGCAACAAAGTAAAATAACTCTAAGTGGTGAAGGTTCATGAGGCGTGAATGGGTTGAAATAAAAGGCTTAAAAAGCTTACCTCGCCCCTTGTTTAATAACAACCCCAAAGAAAAAAGCCCAAGGGATCGTTATCGATCACCTTGGGCTGTTGAAAAAGGAATTAGATGAAAAACGTTGAGGTGGTAGAGGTTTCACTTTACGAATACTCCCTATGCTCGTTCGTATTTCTTTAGTGACGCTTTTATTGGGGGCATTGTCTTTGGCTAAGCAGCCCAATATTGTTTTTTTCTTTGTTGATGATATGGGCTGGCAAGACACATCTGTGCCGTTTTATTCTGAAAAAACGCCTCTGAATGAGCTTTATAAGACGCCTAATATGGAGGCTTTGGCTAAGGATGGAATGCTATTTACAGATGCCTATGCTTGTGCGATTTGTTCGCCCTCTAGAGTCAGTCTTATGACAGGGATGAACGCGGCGAGGCACCGCGTGACTAACTGGACGCTAGTAAAAAATGGAGGCAAGGACGGCATACTTTCGAAAAAGAAGCTGATTCAAGTTCCTAACTGGAATGTAAATGGGTTGCAGCCCATCGGTTCTGGAATTGAAAGAGCGGTTGAAGCGACAACATTACCAACTCTTTTAAGGGATTCGGGATACCGTACGATCCATGTGGGCAAAGCTCATTTTGGTGCTGCGAAAACTCCTGGGGAGAATCCCGCCAACCTCGGCTTTGACATCAACATAGCAGGTCATGCCGCTGGTGGGCCCGGGAGTTACTATGCTTCCAATAATTTTAGCGCCTTATTTAGGAGAGGGAGTCCTATTTGGAATGTCCCTGGTTTGGAAAATTACCATGGCACGGATCTTCATTTAGATGAAGTTTTAACGATTGAGGCCAATAAGGCAGTTGATCAGGCCGTGGCGGATAAAAAACCGTTTTATTTGTACATGTCTCACTATGCCGTTCATGCCCCTTTTGAACCTAATTTGAAGTTGATTCAAAAATATAGAAAGCTGGGTCTGAATAAGCATGCCGCTACTTACGCTTCGATGATTGAGAGTATGGATACTTCTTTGGGAAGCATTTTAGAAAACCTTAAAAAGCATAACATTGAGGATGATACGATCATCGTATTCATGAGTGACAATGGTTCTCCTGCTTCAAATCCACAAAACAAACCTCTACAAGGCGCTAAAATCAGCTGTTATGAGGGGGGAACTCGTGTGCCTATGATTGTTAAATGGCCAGGTGTTACCAAGCCCGGATCTCGTAATTCTCAATACTTAATTATTGAAGATATTTTCCCGTCCTTTCTAGAGATGGCAGGGGTCGAGTATGCGGGAACAGAGTCTCAAGTCATTGATGGTGTAAGCTTTGTCCCTTTATTAAAAGATCTTTCATTACAGACTCGGGACCGTTCAATTTTCTGGCATTACCCAAACACTTATCATCAAGAGCCTTATAGCTCTATTCGTAAAGGAGACTGGAAATTGATTTACAAATACTACGGTCAAAAATTTGAGCTTTATAACCTTAAGGAAGATATAGGAGAGGCTAATAACCTAGCCTCACAGCAGCCGGCGAAGTTGAAAGAACTGGCGAGTGGTTTGGGAGATTTCTTAAGATCAACAAAGGCTCAACGCCCTCGTGTTTATGGGAGCAAAGTTGAGATCCCTTACCCGGACGAGGTTGTGAACCGTATTCCTTAATAAGGAAAAAAGAGCGCTTCCTTGCTAATCAACGGTTGATTACAAAAGCGCTTTTTCAAAAAGGAGGGGCTTAAAATACCTTTCGAGAGAAGTTGAGTTTTACGCCCTTGGATTTCCAATAATTAACAAAGTCTTTTTCAAGCTCTTCATGGGTTCGTCCGCTGAGGAGCATGGGTTCGGCGTCTTTTGGTTTGGCTCCTTTTCGCAATTCAACGATGTAGTTAATCATGGCCTGCCCGTCTCGCTTGCCATCGGCGTGGCAGAAATAATAAAAGAGAAG
>CALLBE010000115.1 GCA_938001985.1 uncultured Verrucomicrobiales bacterium
TAATAAAACCCTGCATCCAAACATTCCCCCTTATACCTTCAAGATTTAAATCAACCATTAATACGAGGCCTAAAGATACGAGGCCTAAAGGTTATTAGAGCATAAAGCCCCCTTATTTAAGGGCCTGAAACAGCTCGATTCATTGAATAGGTACCAACCCATGAGTCTTGGGCTAGTACATGCCCCTCCATGGCTTTGAGGACATCATCGGCATCAAAAACCTCATCAAGCTCAAGGCTTTTAATATCCAATGCGTAAACGGTGAAATGGTAGTTATGGTGAATAAAATCATTCCAAGGCGGGCAAGGTCCATCGTAATCGCCATAATTTCCTTCCATATCAGAATCACCTGAAAACCATTGCGTATAACTGTTCAACCCGGCCAACCCATATTCTTTTTCACCGGACACCTTGCCTCTTGGTGTCACTCCAGAAGAAGCCACCCCTTCGCTTAAAGATCTCACCTCAGAGGGAATATTGGCTAACACCCAGTGATAGAAATTCGTGCGAGGCAAATCCGCATCAATCGTTTTGCCCTCTTGATTCACATCATCTGCAATCGATGGCACATCTGAATCATGACAAATAAGCGCATAAGAAAGCGTGCCTTCAGGAGCCCCGCTCCACTTAACCTCAGGGCTGACATTACCGCCTAATTCAAAGTTCCCTTTTTCAGGAATCTTACCAAAAGCAAATTTAGAAGGAATAGCCGATCCTTTTTCCCAAGCTTTTATTGATACTCGAAAGGTTTGTTTCATAGTCTTAATCTCTAGTATTTATCACAGTTAACCCGACAAATAAAGCTTAACCTCAACACCAGAAACCATCTCTAAAAAAATAGGGCCGTAGCCACCTTAGAAGCTACAACCCTATTTGAAAATTAAGAATAAAACCTCCGAGACTCGATTAACCAGTCGTTCTCAATCCTGATGAGATCGCGTTAATTGAGAGAAGGATTTTAGGGAACATCAGCTCAGCAGCTTCTGTTTCTCCTGCTTTAAGCAATCCTCTCCACTCTTTGATAAGCGCGACTTGCTGACGATGAAGAACATCCAAAGCCTTTTCTCTGATCTCTAAAGTGTGAGTCATTCTAGGGCGACGCTCTTCGAGCTTAGCGCCTAATAATTCATTAATGATCTCTTGAGTTCTCACGAATTCAGCTTCAATCATGCCAACAAAACGATCACGAATTTCAGCATTTTCTACCATACTTGCGTACTCTTTGATCAGATCTAGGTTCGCAGAAGCTAAACTTTGCTCGACGTTATTTAAGACGTACTGAAGGTAGCTTGAAGACTTAATTGCCGTTAGCAGGCCATTGTAGCAGCTTCCTTTTTCCTCTTTTAACTTATTAAGCGCCGTTCCCACACCATACCAGCCAGGTAGGTAGCAACGAGATTGAGTCCATGAGAACACCCAAGGAATCGCTCTAAGGTCGTCTAAGCTAAACTCTTTTTGGCCTTTACGACGTGCAGGGCGAGAACCAATACGTGCATTTTCTAAAGTATCAATTGGTGTCGCTTGACGGAAAAACTCAATAAAACCATCGGTGGTTAAGAACTCTTGATAAGCAGCTTCGGAGTGCGAACAAAGCTCATCCATAAAGTTAAGCTCATCTTTAGGCTGTGGCTCCTTGTGATGCTGTGCGGTTGTTAAAGCCGTACAAGCAAGCAACAACTCGGTGTTGAAGGTTGCGTTTGCTAAGTTGCCATATTTTTGAGCAATGGTTTCACCCTGCTCCGTCATTCTAAAGCCTCCGCTTAGAGAACCACTTGGTAAAGCCGCCATGAACCAACGCGTTGGACCGGCTCCACGAGAAATCGTACCTCCACGTCCATGGAAGAACTTAAAGGTAATACCCTTCTCTCTCGCCAATTCAGACAAGGCTGTTTGAGCTCTATAAAGTGCCCAGCTTGCTGCTAGAATACCACAATCTTTATTCGAGTCAGAATACCCCAACATGGTTTGCATTTCAGGGTTACCATCTGGGTGTCTTAGTTTTAGACTGCGTTGAGTCACTGGGTGCTCGATAAAGCCTTTCATCAAACCTGGTGACCTATCCAAGTCATCCATGGTCTCAAATAAAGGAACCACCTCCAAAGGTGAAGCCAAGCCAGTCTCTGTACGAACAAGCAATCCAGCTTCTCTTTGTAAAATATAAACACAGAGTAAGTCAGAAACCTTACGAGTCATTGAAACGATCAATGAGCCAAGACCTTTGTTCCCATACTTTTCATAATGCGAAACCACCACACGGTAACAATCCAAGACAGCACAAGCTTCTGGACCCGCCTTTTCATGGTCGTGTAAAAACGGTCTTGGAGACTCTAGCTCCTTAGTCAGGAACTCAATTCTCTTCTCTTCATCCCATGTGCTGAAGTTTTCTCCATCTTCAACACCTGAAGCGACTAATAGCTGAGTGACAGCTTTGTCATGGAAGTCAGAGTTTTGACGGATATCAAGTCGAGCCAAGTAAAAACCAAAGATCTCAATCTTCAAGCGCACTGGGCGCACGTACTTATTAACGATTAACTGGCAGTTAATTTCTTTCAACGACTCCTCGATAACCGAAAGATCTTCTAAAAACAGATCTGGTGTATTGTAGCCTCCAGCTTCATTCTCAATATCACGGGAAAGCTTGAGGTCCATGAGAGCTAGTAATTGTCTCCACGGCTCCTCATTGTACTTCGTCGCAATAACAGCCACTTCTTCTTCCCCTTTAAACTCATTCGCTAAATGCTGAATGCGGTTCTCCAAAGTTGAAGGAATATGCTGGAAATGCTTGGACATCGAAAGCTTCGCCTGCAAGGCCTGAACTTCTTCTCGAACTAAAATCAAAGCATTCTTACGAAGTTCTGAGAGCGTATACTCGGTAACTTCAGAAGTAACAAGTGGGTGTCCATCACGGTCTCCACCAATCCAAATACCAAATTGCAATAAAGGTCTTGCGCCTGAGTTGATTAACTTTTCAGGAGAGAAGCCAGCGGCAGTCCATGCATCTAAAAGGTTTTCGTTCAGCTTGTTAATCACCTTAGGGAACATTTCTCTAAGGTAGAACATGGCGTTTTCAAGCTCTTGTTTAAGCTCTGGTCTAACGACGTGAATCTCGCCTGTTAACCATAAAGATTCTAAATTAACTGCTAACTCTTCTTTAATACGGTCTTTTTCCCTTTCGGTATAACCTGTATTTTCAAGATCAACCATCAACTCATAAATCTCGCGATGTGATTCACGAACTGACGTTCTTTTAGCTTCGGTTGGGTGTGCCGTAAACACAGGCTCTACATCTACTTTCTCAAGAATTTGAATAATCTCATCTTCAGAAAGTCCCATTTCAACCATCTGTTCAATGGTGTTTGACCATAGACCTCTTACGGAAGAAGCGCCCAAATCTTGCTCACGTTGTCTACGCGTGCGAACAGCAATACGCTCCTCGACCATATTTAACAACTGAAAGCCAATTGAATACAACTGCTGAATCCCTTCTGGAGGCATCTCATTTGGCACCTCACCCACCCAAGGTAAAAAGCGCATCAAGTCTTTTTTGCCAAGGCTATCCAACGCATCACCAAGGCAACTAACCATTAGTTGCTGGGATTCATCAATCTGTTGCAGCCCTGCTTCCAGAATTTGAGTTCTCTTTGCTTCAGTTTTCATTTATAGAAATGACTAGCTTGTCTCAGGCAGTACGCCAATAAAAAACCATAATTAAAGTCATAATAATTAATTTTATTTACACTTTACGCCTCATTACAGTTTAGCTGATCAATGAGTTCATCAGGCATTTCACCCTCAAACGCAGCTCCCAACACCATACCAAGAAGCAATCCTCGGGCACAGGAGTCTCCACCACACAAGGCATTATTTGAAAGCGTTTCTAAAATACCCTCCATCGTAGGCTCTTGATTGTTGAGTAGGAAATAAAGTGTCAGCGGGAGCGCTTCTTCAGTCGAGCAAGCCAAGCCCAGCTCACGCCCCGCTTCTTCAAAAGGCTTATCTTCAACAGCAACGGCACGTTGATAAAGCGCATTCACATCAAGATGTTCGTACTCT
>CALLBE010000116.1 GCA_938001985.1 uncultured Verrucomicrobiales bacterium
GTAGAATCTATGAACACCTAGAGGTCCTAAGAAGAGGCATAGTAGTAATGTTGGGACAAATCCCTTTTCGCTTTTTTCCATATGTTATTTTAGTTGTTGTCCAGGGTAAGTAATAACTTTCCCCTTAGAGTCTTTATATGCTCCGATAAGAAGCATTATTGTGATAATAATAGTGTGAATATAATCTATGGCTAAGATAGACCATCCTAGTATTATTTGATCTGAATCATTGCTCATTGCGAAATAACAGCCAGTGATCGTTAAGCTGAAATCAATAAGCCCATGTAGCCACTTTCCTAAGTAAAAATGATGGATACCCAGCAACCCAAAGACACCGCAAAGGGCTACTGATATACCATATTTTTTGTCCGAAGCTTCCATTTTTTGATGTTAGGTGTGTGGAGAATTTAATCAATTCAAAACAAAAAATCTTAAGGAATTAGAGCGTTGATGTCATCTGGGGTTAAGCCTTCCATAAGTGGGGCTTTATCGCCAATGGCATTTTCTAAGAAGCTCTTTTTCGTGCGTTGTAGCTTTAACACTTTTTCTTCCACGGTGTTGTTGGCAATGAACTTGTAGACAGTTACGGGCTTTGTTTGGCCGATACGGTGAGCTCGATCCGTTGCCTGAGCTTCGACAGCTGGGTTCCACCAAGGGTCAAAGTGAATGACAATATCCGCTTTGGTTAAGGTGAGACCATAGCCGCCGGCCTTGAGTGATATTAGGAAAGCAAGGGGGCCGTCTTCTTGTTGGAATTTATCAACTTCGGCGGAGCGGTTTCGAGTTTGCCCATCTAAGTAAGCATAGGAAAGGTCTTCCCTTTGTAATTCCATGGCAATGATTTTGAGCATTTGTGCAAATTGACTGAACACGAGAACTCGGTGACCGCCTGCTTTGGCTTCTTTTAAAATACTGAGAAGGCGTTCCATTTTTGCCGATAGCTCAGGAGGTTGCTCTTCGCCAATGAGTCGTGTGTCGCAACAGGCTTGTCGCAGTCGGAGTAATGTTCGCAATAGCTCCATGTAGGCCGCGCCTTGACCTTGGGCTGAGTTGGCTTTTTCTTGTCGCTCTTTCCCTTGGGTGAGCAGCTCTTGATACCAGCTTTTTTGGTTGGCTGAGAGATCGAGGTACTCAACAATTTCTGTTTTTGAAGGCAGGTCCTTAGCGACTTCTTGCTTGATTCGTCTGAGGTAGAAAGGCTTCACTCGCATTTGAAGTCGTTTGATGATGGCTGAATTGAGTTCAACAGGCGCTTCGCTGAGAGGCCTTTCATAACGATCTTTGAAGTCCGAGAGTTCTCCTAAATAATGAGGGCTGATGAAGTTAAAAATAGACCATAAATCTCGCACTGTGTTTTCAAGCGGCGTTCCACTCAACGCGAGTCGATAGGTGGCGTTGATTTGATAGCAGGCTTGCGCAATTTGAGTCTGTGGGTTTCGGATTAAACTCGCTTCATCGAGAACACAGAAGCGGAATTCAATACCTCGGAGCTTTTCAATATCTCGAGCTAAGGTGCCATAGGTGGTGATGACGTAATGAGCGGACTCAATTTTTCCTAAAACCTTGGCTCGTTGAGGCCCCGTGAATGTTAAAACTTCAGCATCCGTGAGCCATTTTTTAATTTCAGCTCTCCAGTTCCCAATCAAAGAAGTGGGGCAGACAATGAGGCTGGGTTTCGGAGAGTGAGAATCATTATTTTTAATCCCCTCAATGGAGTGGATGGTAGCGAGGGTTTGAAGTGTTTTTCCAAGACCCATGTCATCGGCCAAGAGAGCGCCGCCAACTTGCCTCATTTGGCTGATTAGCCAAGCCACGCCTTCTTCTTGGTAAGGGTGGAGTCGCTTGTGTAAGTTAGGGCTGTTTTGAGCTAGCAGCGCTTTGCCTTCCTCAATGGCCTTTGTTTTTGATTCAGTATCAAGGTGTAATTGGCTCGATTGCCAGCGTTGTAAATAGAGGAGCTGAGCTGGGTTGGTGAAGAACTTTCCTCCCGATTGAGCCGGGTTGACGTCGAGTAAGATCTCGTTGAGCTGATCGCGGTCTTCTTCAAAAATAATACCACGCTTCCCATTGGGCAAAGGAATGTCTCGTTGGCCAGACTTGAGTAATTGAGCAACTTTGTCTCGATGCAAGGTGTTGCCGCCTGAGGTTTGGAAGTTGATGTCAAAGGCGAGCCAATCTTGGCCTTTTTTGAAAGAGGGTGAATCAGCTTCTAATGCTGAAGAGGCATCAGGCAAGTCTGGTAGCTCAATTTGCGGTTCAATGCGTTCAATCCCCTTTAGAATATGCTCAAGTTTTTCATCAATTTTAATTTCCCAACTCCCCTTGAGATCTTCTAATTCAATGAGTAGGAATTTGAGAATGGCCGACTCTTTCGAACACTTAAAACAGCCTAAATGAGAGCCTTTGGGATCGGGTTCAAAGCCTAGGTTTAAGCAGGTTTCTAGATAATCTTTTTCACGGTCAGCGTTGCGACTCTCCCAAGTCAGAGAGTGTTCTATGGGATAAGGGAATAGCCCTTTGGGCTCCATTTTACCAAAGGTCAGTTCATGGAGTTCGCTAAGGATATCGTATTGAAAAAGGAGCTGAGCCTCGAGCTGTCGTAGCGAGCCTTTGAGATAGAGCTTGGGTTTCGGGGCTGCGGGTTTCAGCTCTAGCCCTTGGAGCTGAGAGGAGAGTTGCAGGTTATAAAGGGTTTCAAAGCTGGACCAGTTTTTCCAAAAATCCTGAATCGAGCAGGCCACTTCTTTTCTAAAGATAAGAGACTCTAGCAAGGGAGCTTGGAGGCACATTTCTGACAAGCTTCTGGACAATGAAGTGCCCACAATAAGAGTGCGTGTGGCCGCCTCCCAAAACCAGATTCGACGTTCTCCGTAGATTGGTTTGGGGGAGTTTTTGTCGCTTAGCTTAGGGGTTGATACCTTTAATTTTAATTGTTGGGTGGAGGCGTTGCCTTCGACATTGAGCGTTAGTCTAGCGAAATCAGAGGTGGAGTAAGTGATCGGTTGAAGCTGCTGCTTGGAGTCGAGCTGAAAGATTGCATTCGGTTGATCAATGGCGATGGTTAAGAGTTTTTCAAGATTCTGAGGCTCAATTTGCCAGAACCCAGGAGTTAAATCTTCACCTTGATTGAGGTTCAACAGGAAGGCGTTGAGGGCCAGTTCCGTTGGGGATAATTCCTCAGGTGTTGTTTTTTCTAGATCAATTCCAATGGCGATGGTTTGGTTTTTTTCCCAACGGTCAAAGGTATTGGGAGGGAGACCTATTTTAATCTTATAAGGTGTTTTGTTTTGATAGGCAGAGCTTTTGCTTTTCTCGGGCTGAGGGGATTGAGCGGTCTCTACCGTGCTCTCTTTTTTTGGAGACAAAGAATACCTAAGGACGGCTGTGATGTGCTCGCAAAAAACACCTGAATCTCGGAAGCTTCGACAGGTGCAATTCGCGTCAATATCTGTTTCCGACAGCACATGAGCGGAAACTTTAAGAGGGCGTTTTCCTTGTGTGACTTGAGCAGTGAAAGAATGGGAAGAAAGTGCCTTGAAGTGCTCGATTTTATTAGCGTCTAGAAAGCGGGCAGACTCTTTGAAAACTTGCCAGCCGACCGCCTCTATAATCCATTTCTCCGTAATCTGCACAGCTCTTTTTCAACCATGAGAAGGGGGAAATGAAAGAAAAATCACGCTTAATTACTTTTCAACTTCGAGTAGGATAACCGAGCAATCATCTCTCGGGTCTGCTTCTCTTGCTTTCGCAATTAATTGCATGGTCGTGTCTTCCACCGAATTATCAGAAGTCATGTGATCTAAA
This sequence comes from uncultured Verrucomicrobiales bacterium, assembly GCA_938001985.1. Classification (GTDB taxonomy): domain Bacteria; phylum Verrucomicrobiota; class Verrucomicrobiia; order Verrucomicrobiales; family Akkermansiaceae; genus CALLBE01. The sequence continues at coordinate 3,805 of CALLBE010000116.1, forward strand.
AGAGTTTGGCGAATATGCTTCTCCCATAGTCCATCAATGAGCCCGTCTGAGCAAATGAGTATTAAATCAGCAGGCTCTAGAATGATGGTGCTGAGCGAGGGGTAAACATGATTCTGAGAGCCATTAATACTTGAGAACAAGATGCTGCGACGAGGATGCTGTCGATAAGCGATCTCGTTGATTTCGCCTTTTTTAAGTTGTTTCCAAGCGAAGCTATGGTCTTCAGAGAGCTGAGTCAGGGTTTCATTTCTGAATAGGTAAACCCTTGAATCGCCAATATTGGCTGAGATCAATTGGTTTTTAAACAAGAAAGCCAGCGCCAGTGTCGCCCCCATACCACGAAGTTCATCATTGGCAGCTTGCGCCCCTTTGAGCTTCGAGTTCAGGTCATTACAAATTCGAGTGAGCAAGTCCTTACTCGGAGCCTCAAGGTATTTGGAATCAATTTTACTCAGTTCCCATTGAAGCGAATCCATGAGGTACTTAGAAGCCAGATCGCCATTGCCTCCGCCTCCCATGCCATCGGCGATTCCCGCAATAAAGGGTGCTTGGCATAAGTTCCAAGATTCTCCGAGTGTCGAGCGTCTGATGATCGACTGGCTGGAACATAGAGCCCTCCAAGAGTCTTCGTTGTTTTCCTTTTGCCCCTTGTCTGAATAACCAAACCAGTTGAGGTTAAGGGTCTCGGCATTCGTGAGCTCTTCTTGTGGAGAGTCCAAAATCTCTGCTAATTCAAAATCAATGATGCAAAAGCATCCTAGTTTTTGACTGTAAGTGATATTTCGAGGCTCAGGATCATCGTGTTTGATCCCGTAGTTTTCTTCGAGCTCTTTATAGAGTTGGTCGTTTTTTTTGCGAGTGATCGTCGCTTCGACAGGACGGCCACAGTTGGTGGTGAGTATCCACAGCCCCTCATTATCATAATCAAGCAGTCGAGGGACGTTCGGACAGTTCCTCGCCTCTAAAGTTTGCAGCACCAGCACTTCATTCGCATGGCGTTTGTCACGGTCTGTGCCTCGGAAGGTTTTATGAATATTTCCTTGGAAATCGACTTTAACAATGGAGCGAATACCGTCTTTGAGAGGCTTGATCATTGGGGAATTGAGAGTTGGGTATTAAAGAACTTTGAGTAATGATAGTCCAAATAGAGCGCAGAGCAGCGAGATAATCCAGAAGCGTTGAATCACCTGTGTTTCTTTCCACCCCATTAATTCAAAATGATGGTGAATAGGTGCCATTTTAAAGACTCGCTTTTTCGTAAGCTTGAAGCTCGCCACTTGGATGATAACTGAACTTGCTTCAAGGACGAATACAAAGCCAATGATAGCCAATAGCAGTTCCTGCTTAACACAAATCGCTGTTGTTCCTAAACACCCACCAATAGCCAGAGAGCCGGTGTCTCCCATGAAGACGGACGCTGGGTAGGCATTGAACCAAAGGAATCCACAACAAGCTCCCATTAGGGCTAACAGCAGTACGGCAACTTCCGCGCATAGCGGGTTGTAAGGAATATTTAAATACTCATTACCAATGGAGAAATGCCCAGCTACATACGCAATGATGGCGTAGGCAAAGGCAGTCGAGAGTGTGCAACCTGTAGCGAGCCCATCGAGTCCATCCGTTAAGTTAACCGCATTCGAAGCCCCCACAATGATGATGATAAAAAAGACAATGGAGCCTATTCCCAAATCAAAGAGAGGCGTTTTGAGTAAAGGGAAGCAAATCTCTGAGATTGAAATTTGTTGACCCACCAACTCATAAGTATTGGT
>CALLBE010000117.1 GCA_938001985.1 uncultured Verrucomicrobiales bacterium
GCGGCTTCTCAGCGTCTGATTGAGGCGATTGGTTACGAAGGTGCAGGTACGATTGAGTATTTAGTGGATGATGCGGGTGAGAATTTCTACTTCATGGAGATGAACACACGTATTCAGGTTGAGCACCCTGTTACGGAAGAAGTGATGGGTTGTGATTTGATTAAAGCTCAGATTGAGGTTGCTGCTGGATTGCCGCTGTCTCATCACGTGCTAAACGCTGAGCCTCGTGGTCACTCGATTGAGTGCCGTATTAATGCGGAGGACCCTTACTTTAACTTTGCTCCATGTCCTGGTCAGATTAACCTTTGGTATGCACCAGGAGGCAAGGGTGTTCGTGTAGATACACACGTTTACGCAGGTTACAGTGTGCCGCCTTACTACGATTCAATGATTGCGAAACTCATCGTCACGGCTTCGAGTCGAGAGGGTGCGATTGCGAGAATGAAGCGAGCGCTTTCTGAATTCATGATCGAGGGGATCAAAACCACGATTCCATTCCAACAGGAGATTATTGATCATGAAGACTTCAAGGCAGGTTCTTATGATATTGCTTGGGTGGGTCGTTTCCTTGAGGAAAAAGGACTCTAATCCAACTCGTAACGTTATTAATTACTTAATTTAACTGATACAAGCAGCTTCCGAAAGGGGCTGTTTTTTTCATTATTTCTTATGTCACAAACACCGGAATGGGTTCCAGAAGATTACTTCAACCGTCTCAATATCAATGATTTTTTTGAGAAGCCACAGCCTCTCGAAGTCGATCTAGGTTGCGGTGAAGGTAGTTTTTTATTGGCAATGGCGGCTAAGTACCCTGAGAGAAATTTCTTGGGAGTGGAGCGCTTGTTGGGACGTGTTAAAAAAGTCGCTAAGAAAATTAAAAAATCTCAGCTTACCAATGTGAGGGTGCTGAGATTGGATACTAAATATTTAGTGGAGTGGCTAATTGAGCCAAAGTCGGTTAGCCGTGTTCATTTATTGTGCCCAGATCCATGGCCAAAGGTGAGGCATCATAAAAACCGTTTTTTCCAAATTAAGTACTTAGAAAAAATCCATCAGGTTTTAGAACCAGATGGAGAATTCTTATTCAGAACAGACCATGATGAGTACTTTGAGTGGGCGTTGGAGGAATTGGAAAAGCCGCACCCTTTCCAGCGATTGGAGTGGAATGAAGATTCGTTTTACTACCCGAAAACAGACTTCCAACGACTGTGGGAGTCTCAAGGTAAAAGCTTAAAGTCGATTAGACTGAAGCGATAGAATAGCTAACTGAGGCTAGTCAAAAGCAAGGGTGAAGTTGAGCTGAGCTCAGCCGCTCAAATTCTTATTAATCTTAGTTAATAAGAACCTCAGTTCCTTTCTGAGTTGCTTTATAAAAGATCTCAGAAGCTTCCCAGCCGATACGAATACAGCCACCTGAAGCTGGGTATCTCCAAATATTATTGGAGAAGTGAATGCCAACGGCTAAATTAGATAATCGCTGCCAGTTTTTCATTTCATGGCCAATATAAGAGCTGTAAGAGCCTTCGTAATAGCGGCGATCACCTGTAAATACTGGATTGTAAGAATCATCAAACAAAGTGCCAAAGATATTGGAGCGCTTGCCCTCTCTTATCTTTTCCGTGATTTTAAAAGTACCTTTAGGGGTATTGCCTCGAACTCCAGTGCTGCAACGAGTGACCAGTACTTCTTGGTAATCTTGGTAAATAGTTGCTAATTGAGATTTAAGGTTGATGGCAATAATGACCCTGTTGGGATCTAATTGCTTAAGCAGCTCTTCGTTCTTGTAAATAATGGTTTCATGCTCAGCCCAGCGATCAGAGGTTCCAAAACCACTGTTTCGCTTATAAGAGCAACTGCTGAGAATGGTGCAGAGAGCTAAGAGACCAAGGATTATATTATTCTTCATAACGGGGGCTGATGGAAAAATATAGCCTTTAAAAGGCAAAAAGTCTAGTCTTCGCTTTTTTCTTCTGCGTCTGAGGCCTCGGCTGCTTCCAGCACCTCGTTTTCGTTCGCTTCTTCTTCTGCAGAAAGTTCCATGTCTTCTTTCCAGAATTTTCTGACGCGTTTGTCAGCTGGCAAAGGAGAAACCATCATGCTTAGGTTACGACCTGCGAGTTTAGGCGCTTGGTCGATGTGAGCCATGGTTGCGAGATCTGTTCCGACCTTTTTCAAGACTTCAAATCCTAATTCACGGTGGGCGTTTTCACGTCCTCTGAACTGTAAAGCCAACTTGAGCTTATGACCTTTTTCTAGAAACTTCTCAGCGAGAGCTAGCTTCATGTTGTAGTCATTCTCTTCCGTACGAACACGGAACTTAATCTCCTTAATGGTTACCTTAGCCTTAGGATTGTTTTTCTTAAGCTTAGCTTGTTCGTACTTGTACTTCCCGTAGTCAATAATTCTAGCTACAGGTGGATCAGATTTAGCAGTGATCTCAACAAGGTCCATTCCAACCATTTTTGCTTTTTCAAGCGCCTCTTGAGTGGACATGATTCCGTACTGATCGCCGTTAGGCAAAACGACACGAACTTTCTTGGCTCTGATGCGCTCATTAATACGAGTCGTATCTTTCCTACTAAACTTTCTGGTTGGCTTCTTAGCTATGGCTATAAATGGTTGTTGATGTATTGAGTATAGCAAATTCAATTTAATGAAATGAAAATCAACTTAAAAAATAAATATTCTTAAATAATTTCCAATAAATCTGCTGGAGTGTGGGCAATTAAGCTTGGTTTTGCTTTCTCAAGAACTTTTTCTGAATTGAACCCCCAAGTAACGGCGCAGACAGCCACGCCGGCTTTCCTAGAGGCCTTCACGTCCCGAACTTCATCGCCAATGTAGAGAATTCGGCTCTTGTCGAGGGAGTACGTTTTTGAAATCGCTCGGATGTGTCTGGCTTTCCCTTCTAATTTAGGTGCCGTGCTGATAAAATCAAAGTACTTGTCGAGTCCGTAGAGGGCTAACACTTGTTCAACATTCTCTTTGTTGTTAGAGGTTAGGATGCCGAGATGTTGGACTTTTTCTCTCAATTTCGGAATGACTTCTTCCATCCCTTCAATGAGGGTGATGTCTTTGATTCGTTTTTTAAACTCCTTTTTACCTCTGGAAAGAAGCATGGGGAGTTTGATTTTAGGAATCTTTAGGTACTTGAGGAACTGAGAGACATTGTAGTCGCGAAGGTGGATGATCTCCTCTTTTTCCAAGCGTTGCAAGTTGTGCTCTTTGGCTAGATGATTGTAGACTTCTCGGGCAATCTCTAGGGTGTCGGCAATCGTTCCGTCGAAATCAAAGACCCAAGTGTTGTGTCTCATGCCATCTTCTCCACGCTGAGCGATGCCTTTGGGTTCTGGAGTCATCGCTTCGAGGATCCATTCTTTGAGTCTAAATAGTTTCAAGATGTAAGAGAAAGGTTGGGATTGATATCAATACTGATTGAGTGGCTTTCTCCTTGTCTTCTTCGAAGAATAGCAGCAAGTCCTATCATGACCGCATTGTCAGTAGATAAATGCTTAGAACAATATAAAACATCAATCTTGGATTGAGAACAAGCTTCTTTCATTTGAGCTCGCAAGGTCTCGTTGCAAGAGACGCCTCCAGAGAGGGTGAGTACTTTTTTATCTGAGAGGGAGGTGGCGATGATAGATTTTTTAATCAACACATCAATCACGGCTTGTTGAAAGGAGGCGCAGATGTCGGGAATGTCAGTTTGATCTGGCAGCCCTGTGTCTGGAGCGAGGGCCTTGAGTTCATAAAGCACGGCTGTTTTGAGACCCGAGAATGAAAAATCCAAATTGTTTTTCTTCACCATGGATCTGGGGAATTTAAAGCGCTTAGGATCGCCTTGAGCCGCTAAACGCTCAATAATAGGACCTCCGGGGTAAGGGAGTGAGAGCATTTTAGCCACCTTGTCAAAGGCCTCCCCAGCCGCGTCGTCCAGGGTTTTGCCTAGTAACTGATACTGGCCGATACCGGTGACATCTAATAGCATGGTGTGGCCTCCGGAGATGATCAGCGAAACATGCGGTTCGAGTTCGAGCTTGTTGTCATGGAAGAAAGGCGAGACCAGATGCCCCTCCATGTGATTGATAGCAAGAAATGGTTTTCCCGCGGCCATGGCCATGGCTTTGGTCATTGTGGAGCCAATCAATAGTGATGACGCAAGCCCCGGGCCGTTTGTTGCGGCAAAAAAGCTAACTTGATCGATGGTTATCGAAGCCTCGGATAGCGCTTGGTCGACGAGGGGCTTGAGTTTTAACAAATGATTTCTAGAGGCGAGTTCAGGAACGACACCTCCCCACTCGGCATGCAAATCAATTTGAGATGAGATAACGGAGCTCAACACCCTCACTTCAGATGGAGAATCCTTCAGGATAGCAACGGCTGTTTCATCACAAGAGGATTCGACAGCTAAGACGATAGATTCCTTCATTATAGTGAGAGGAGAGGGTGAGGTTTGGTGCTTTTTTCCATACTCGGAGGTCTTAGATATACAGGCTCAAGCGGTGTTTGTTGGCATTCTTGATGGATGTCTTTTGAGAGGGCTTGCCATTGATGGATGAGCGTGGATGCGTGAGGCGTGATGATTTGAAAAGGGATGGTTAGGGAATTTAAAATGGCGATGGTTTTCTCATCCTCTTCGAACAAGGCGACTTCTTGGGGCGCGTTCTTTTTTAGTAAACTCACTAAAGCCTCTTCAGTCAGCACTTGTATCTCTGACAAGCCATGAGTTGTGGAGACCTCGGTGTGATAAAATTCTCCCCGTCTTGCGTTGCCAATCACGGTTTTTGGCTCATTGGATAGGGCACAAAATAGCGAAGGCAGGGCGATGACCTCGCTCTGGTGGATGACTTGAATGCCTTGCGCAATAGAGATGGCGACTCGGATTCCTGTGTAGTTACCGGGTCCTGAACCTATCAGAATCAGGTCAGGTGCGGTGGTGAGTTGTTGTTCTAGAGCCTCGAGAACTTGAGTGTTATGATGCCTGCCACTGGACACTTCCATCTCCCAAACCAGGTCGCTGGATTGGAAAAAAGAGAGACTGCCCTTGTCAGTTGACGTTTCGATGGCTAAGATATTCATTATTTTTATTGATACTAAGGCACTAGAGAATTATGTTTCGATTAAAATCTATTTATTAATTTTTAAAAAAAATCAAGATGAGCGTAGAATATTCTAAAGGGTTGGCCGGAGTCATTGCAAATGAGTCCAAATTATCTCTCGTCCAAGGGGGCGAAGGCAAGCTTTCGTATTGTGGTTACGACATCAAAGATTTGGTGGAGCAGTGCACGTTCGAAGAAGTGACTTATTTGCTGCATAATAATGCATTGCCAACCAAGGACGAATTACAAGCGTTCACAACCAACTTAAGAAGTCACCGTCAGCTTCCTGATGGCGTGGTTGAGTTCTTAAAAAACTGCCCGAAAGACGCGGTGCCAATGGATGTGCTGAGAACAGCAGTTTCTATGCTAGGCTTGTTTGACGATAGAGCTGAGATTGGTGAGCCTGATTTGGACAAGTTGCATGATATTGCGATTAGCTTGGTAGCTCAAACACCTGTGATTGTCGCTTATTTCCACCGCATTCGCCAAGGGTTGCCGTTGCCAGAAGTGAAAGAAGATTTATCTGAAGCGGCTCATTTCCTTTATTTGATTACCGGAGAAGTGCCTTCAGAGAAATCAACACGCACGCTCGATGTTGCTTACACCTTGCACGCTGATCACGGAATGAATGCTTCGACGTTCTCAGCTCGTGTGACGGTTGCCACGCTTACGGATTTCTACTCCTCGATGACTTCTGCGATTGGAACGCTCAAAGGCCCGCTTCACGGTGGTGCGAATGAAGGCGTGATCAAGATGCTCAAAGAAATTGGCGATCTTGATAAAGTGGAAGCTTACGTCGAAGATAAATTGGCGAAGAAAGAAAAGATCATGGGTATCGGTCACCGTGTGTACACCACGCTTGACCCTCGTGCTCCTTTCTTGAAAGAAATGGCAATCAAGCTGACTGACGAGTTGGGTGAATCCAAGTGGATTGATATGTCAGCGAAAATTGCTGAGATGATGAGCGAGCGCAAAGGCCTGAATGCCAATGTTGATTTCTACTCCGCTACGGTCTACTACAGCCTTGGAATTCCTACGGATCTGTTCACTCCAATTTTTGCAATTTCACGCATGGCGGGCTGGACAGCTCAAGTGCTTGAGCAATTAGAAGATAGCCGTCTTTACCGTCCACTGACTAAGTATGTGGGGCCTGAAGAGAACCTACCTTTCGTTGCTATCGAAAACCGTTAAACTGTGATTTTCACTTCGCAGTTTTAATAAAATGCAGGAGGTTGTATCCAAGCGTTTTAAAATGACAATCGCCTATGATGGGCGATTTTTTTCTGGTTGGCAGGTCCAGCCTAATAAACAAACGATTCAGGGAACGTTGGAGCAGGCTATTGTTGACGTTTGCTCCGTCCCTACGTTAGTCCGAGGTTCGGGGAGAACCGATGCCGGCGTACACGCCGAGGGGCAAGTCGCTCATTTTGACGCCCCGGAGGGCTCTCGAATGAAATCAGAAAACTGGTTGGCGGCCTTGAATCAAAAGCTTCCAAGCTCAATTCGTATTTTAAAGATAATTGAGGTTGATGGCGATTTTCACGCCCGATTTTCCGCGGTGAGCAAAACCTATCGTTATGATCTTTATTTAGGGTCTGTGCTGTCTCCTTTTAAGTCAAATTTGGTGTGGCACTTTAAAAAAGAACTCAACGTAGAGAAGCTTAAAGAGCTCTCTCAATTATTTGTAGGGGAGCATAATTTTAAGAATTTTGCGGCGCTTAGAGGAAACGAAACGGAAGAGACTTCTTATGTTCGTCGTATTGATTCGGTCAGTGTTGAAGAAGAAGGGGCTTTGATTTGTCTCCGTTTTCAAGGCAATGGTTTTTTATACAAAATGGTCCGCTTGATGGTGGGTGGTATGGTTAAGGAAGCCGCCGGTCAGATCCCTGAAGGGACCGTTAAAGAAAAGCTCACGCTTGTTGATTTTGAGCAATCAAAGCTATTTTGCGCTCCTCCTGATGGTCTTTATCTAGAAGAGGTTGTCTATTAGTGACCTTGGGGGAATCTTTGGATGCTCGCTGACTTTTCCTTGAAGTGGGTGGTCGAGGGGTTGTCTAGTTTTACGGTTTCAAGACAACGTATTAAAATTAAAAACAACAATTAAATAACATATAAACTCATTGACTTCTACTCTAACAGAATGTAATCGATTTGTAATATTGTTAGAAAAGAGCTCTTTAGTTTATCGTTAAAGGCAGGGGGCTCTTTGATTTCAATTCAAATCAAAGAGTGCATGAAGTTCCTTATTATATTTATTGTTATTTTTTCAATTTCAGAGGCCCAGTCTATCAGTGTTCCGATTTGGTCTTATTATGAGGGTTCGGCTACGTATAGAGACAGTGATCCATCAACCGTGACTTTTTCGGGTGAGTTTTCAGATCTGGATGAGGCTTTTAGTGACACCCGTCGTCTGGACTATAATTTCGATGGATTAGGAATTCGTACGATAATTTTCGATTCAACGGTTGATGTAGATATCAAAACCAATACTTTTTTATTTCTTACGAACATAGACCACGCAAATCCACCTCTTGTACCTAACCATCCAGATTTAAGTATCATTGTCGAAGAGGGGGCTTCTTTTAATTCTGGAGGAGGAAGGGGGCGTGATCAGGGTGAGCTTTTTTATATGAGGAATGAAGGAGAGGGGAGCTCTTACTTTAGTTTTGCAGGTTCGTATGAGGTGGACCTCAGTCAAGGGTATTTTAAAACCAGAGGTCCGATTAGAATGTGGATAACGAATGAGGACAGTACAGGTTCCAATATTATTGAGATAAAAGAGCCAGCTCATATTAACTCTGCTTCAACGGCAGCTTGGATTCGTAATAGTGGGTTAGGTGAATCGGCTATCAATGTTGAAGGCACCGTTATTGCGAATGACTGGCGAGCCCTTCATATAACCAACTTGAATGCAAACCATACGGCTGACACCAGGGTTGATATTTCAGAGACAGCCTCCGTATCCCTCCGCGAACCCGATATTTTCGCAGATCCAGCAAATCCTGCGATTCTTCGTAATCAAGAGGTGGTATTTGTTGAGGAGTTGGGAGCGGGTGATATCTATATCACGTCTTCAGGCAATGTTCAGGTTGAAGGTGATACGCTTGATGTCGACGGTATTCATGCGCAAACTAGCGGGGGGAAAAACTTTATTAATATATTGGGAGGCGAAGTGGTTGGTGGCTCTGGAGAGGGGGCTGCTATTCGAGTTTTTTCATCGGATGAGAGTTATGTGACTATTGCGGAAGGAGCCAAGGTCAGAGCTTCTGGCTATGTCATCAGCGATGGTGGCATACCTTATAACTTTAATTCGGCTTTACCACCCGTAGAAGGGCGTGCCGTGGTTAATAGCTCGGGGGATCTTGAAGGGAAGATTGATTTAGGAGGAGAAGAGGATGAGCTGAACTTGCTGGGAGGCTATTTGAAGGGGGATGTTGACCTTGGAGCTGATAATGACACGGCGGTTTTGGCTAATGTGGATGTGTCGGAAGTGGAGGCGTTCACCGGTGGCGATGGCGAGGATTCACTGGTGATTGCTGAGGGGGCGACGCTTCGAGCGTACACGTCTGCTGCTGGTAATTTAGAAGACCGAGGCACGAACCTTTCGGCAGTTGAACAGGTCATGGTGGATACGGGAGGAACCTTGCGAGTCTCAGGGGACTTATTTGAGCAAGGCGCAACGGCACCGGTCAAATTGACGATTAACTCAGGTGGGACACTGGATTTGAAAGGGAATTCGCCTTTAAATGCGACAATTACAGGTAATCTAA
>CALLBE010000118.1 GCA_938001985.1 uncultured Verrucomicrobiales bacterium
AAAATCCTCATCGGAGGAGAACAAGTGCTCGATACTAAAGGGTTTTCTAATCTATTTGAATGGAATGCCAAAATACCACTCAAGGCAGGCGCACACCCATTAGAGGTGGATTTAGGAGGAACTGAGCTCAATGTCAAAATCAGCGGTCCAGGTCTCGAAAAACAGACCATTCCGAATGCTTGGTTAGCTCACTAAGATTAAACTATAGAACACGGTTTCCCTCAATAGTTTCGTATTTTTATATTCAAGATTCATCACCCTTTTATCAAGGGGTGGTGGTTGCACTTGCTTTTAGATTTTAAGTTTTATTATAAGCATAGGCACTATGGTGCATACTGTTTATTTTTGGCTGAAGGAAGAATACCAAACAACTGAAGGTTTCTCAAAGTTTGAGCAAGCCTTGAGCAAGCTAGTAACCATCGAAGGGTGTGTAAACGCGCATTATGGTAAACCAGCAGCAGTGCCTCACCGCCCCGTCATTGATAACACCTGGGATTATGCCCTCTCCATTACCTTTGATAGTGTCGAGACGCACAATCGCTACCAGAGTCATCCTGTACACTTAGAGTTCATCGAAACCAACAAGGTTTTTTGGAAAGAGGTGAAGGTAACAGACATGCAAATTATAAACTAAAGTCTTGGCAAACTGAGCGTTAACGGCTTTTGTCTTTGTCATAAATAAGATGAAAGCTTACGAAATCTACCAAAACCTATCTGACGAGCTCGTTCACGAAATATTCATGTTCTTCCGCAATGAGGACAGAGCCTTTTATTCAGGAGCTATCAGCAGCCTTGCTCAAAACCGCAAGCTGAGACCTCAGATTATCGTTAAAAAGCCAGTGGCTGAGCAAATCAAATGGGCTCATAAGACACTCAAGCTGAAGAGCACCGAGGATGTGGGTCTGCATTTGTTCCAAACATGGTTCATGGAAGCAAAAGTGGATTTGCTCGTTGATTTTTGCGATGCTGTTGACATCGAGCACAATGGTGCCGGTGTGGTCAAAGGGAGTTTACCTGAAACACTTGATGAAGAGAAGGTTAAGGCTTCTATCAACACCTTATTAGAGAAGTACTCTGCACCACTCGTAACGTTTTATTTAAATGCGTTTAACACTCAGCGCGTTGGCGGCTGGGAATCAATTTCAAACGTTCTATCAACAGATGAGCGTTTAGTTTGGTCATAAATCATGAACATTACTTGCTATACGGGAGGTATTGTTGAGACCAATGGCTATGTCATTGAGCTGAACGATGATATCATTGTGATCGATGCGCCTAAGGGTATGGCTGAGTTTTTAAAAAGCAAAAGCCTCGTTCCCACCCTATTACTCATCACTCACCAGCACTTTGATCATATCGAAGACGCTCGTTTAGTCCAAGAAATGGGCGAGGTCAAAACCTACGCCATGGAGACGTACAATGAGGACCTCAGTCTCACAAAAACAGCTCAATCATGGGGCATGACCTTGGGTGACTTGATTTTCAGAGTAGATGAACAAGTAAAGGAAGGCGATGTGATTGAGGCCAAGGAGCTGTCGCTTGATGTCCTCCATGTCCCTGGTCACTCTCCAGAGAGCTTGGTTTTTTACCTCAAAGCCCACGGCGTGGTATTCACAGGAGACACGCTTTTCAGCGGTGGTATGGGGCGTTTTGACTTTGATTATGGAGACGGCGAGTTATTGAAAAAAGGGATTCAGGAAAAGATATTAACCCTCCCTCCCGAAACTCTATCTTTATCAGGCCATGGCCCTCAAACCACGATTGAGGCTGAACTGGCTAACAATCCTTATTTCTCTTAGTTTCTGAAATATAAAAACTATATTTTTTAAACGAAAAGCGTTAAGCTAAGCTCATGGACCGTTGGTTGACACTCTTATCTCTAGTGCTCGTAGTTCTGGGCACTTACTTTGGGTATCGCAAAGTACGTTCAGGCAGCTCAACTGGGGCTAGCTCTTTTCAATGGTTGCTGGCTGCGTGTATTTCTCAATACTTAGTCATTTCAATCCGAGGCAAGGCTCTAGGAGCCTGCCCGCTCCATGAAACAAGTGAGCTTTTGATGTTTTTAGCCTGGTCCTTGATGCTGGTCTACTTGTTGATGGGCAGTGTTTATCGCGTTTCTTTGATGGGGTTTTTCACCATGCCCTTCACGGCTTTGCTCTTACTTATTTCACTCCTGCCAGGTGTCTATACTCCGCCTGCAGTGGAGCGATTAGCTGAGGTTGACCCTTGGTTAGAGGCTCACGCTTCGCTCTATATTTTAGCTTATGGGGTTTTACTTTTATCATCTATTGCTTCCTTGATGTTTTTGTTTATCAACCATCAGTTAAAGCAGAAGCGCCTCAACGGCGCTTTATTCACTCAAATGGCTCCACTGTCCACCCTTGTGACATCGAGCTTACGCTTATTGATTTTTGCCGTGATCCTAATCACCATTGCGATGGTTGCCGGCTACCAGGTGGATGTAGAGCAGCATGAATTGAAAAACTGGATAGGTAGGATCAGTTGGATTTCATACCTAGGACTTATCATTGTAACGTACACTCGTGGGCTTCCCCCTATTAAAATAGCCTTATCGAATTTATTAATCTTCGGGTTCTCCCTATTGGCCATCAGTCTTGTATAATTTTTAGCTATTTAGAGGGACTCAGATTGAAATGAAATTAGTTTGTTTAGGGTTAAATCACAAAAGCGCTCCGGTTGAGGTGAGAGAGCTTTTTGCTGTTTCTAATAAAAAGCTTGGAGAAGCCGCCACTCAGTTGTGTGCGTTAAATGAGGTTTTAGAAGCCGTTGTGGTTTCAACCTGTAACCGAACCGAGTACTACCTCGCCACCACCTCACCCGAGGCTGGGATTGCCACTTTAAAAGCTCATTTACAGCAGTCTCTTGGCTTAGAGGAATCGGCTTTAGAGCATCTTTATATATTCAAGCTAAGAGAGGTTGCCGTTCATCTCGCGAGCGTGATCAGCGGCTTGGATTCCATGGTTTTAGGAGAAACTGAGATTGTCGGACAGATCAGAACCGCCTACCAAGCTTCCTCAGATGCTAAAACGACAGGAAAAGCGACCAACCAGCTTTTTCAAAACGCCTTCCGAATTAACAAGGCTGTTCGTACACAAACTCAAATTCAAATGGGCTCCACCTCCGTGGGTAATGTCGCTGTTGACCTGGCGGAAAAAGTTTTTGGTAATTTAGAGAAATCCAAAGTGATGCTCATCGGCGCGGGAGAAACCTGCCGTATCGTCGCTCAATCCCTATTATCACGAGGTGCTAAAAGTGTTTTTGTCACGAACCGCTCTTATGATAAAGCCGTTGAATTGGCTGAAAAACTAGAAGGAGAAGCCGTTCGCTTTGACGAATGGTTATCTATTATTGAAAAGGTAGATATTGTAATCTCATCCACAGGAGCGCCCTACGCCGTCATTAAAAAAGACGAATTAGCCACAGTCCGTGGCAAGAGGAAGTACCGCCCTTTATTCATGATCGACATTGCCGTGCCTCGGGATATCGACCCCAATGTCTCTGACTTTGATGAGGTCTATTTATACGATATTGACTCGATTGAGCAATTGGCTGAAATGGCCAAAGAAAAGCGAGTTCAACAAATCAAAGACTGTGTCACACTGATAGAAAACGAACTTGAAGGCGCTAAGATCGAGGGGATTAAATAAAGATGAGAACCATTGATACCGAAATAATAAGGAATGATGACGAGCTAATCTCGGCTTCAGATTCTAACTGGGCATTCATGGTTCATCTCTCAGGGCTCTGTGTGTATGTGGGATTGATTGGCTTCAATGTATTAATCCCTGCCGTCATCTACTTTTTAAAGCGTAAAGAATCCAACTTCATCGCTGCGCATGCAAAACAGGCACTCAACCTCAATCTCACCTTCTTCGTCATCATTTTAATCGCTCTGGCAATCTACAGAGTGCTTGAGAGGGTTCCTTTAATCAGCGCCATTGCCGTGTTCGCACTGGCCATGGTGGGTATTTTAGTCATTGCAACACACACCTTATCCTCCATTAAAGCGATGCTCCGAGCTAAGGAAAAGCAGTCTTTTCAGTACCTGTACTCAATTTCCTTCTTCAAATAATATGCCCAGAATTATCGCAGGAGACGCGAAGCGTATTTCATTAAAAGTACCCCAAAAAGTCTCCAGACCGACGGCTGATCGCGTGCGCGAGAACTTGTTCAACTTGATTTATGACTTGGTTCAAGAAAGCCTTGTCTTGGACTTATTCGCTGGTTCGGGTGCCTTGGGTCTAGAATCTCTCAGTCGTGGAGCTAAACGCGCGGTCTTTGTTGAGGGCGATCGTCAAGCTTGTCGAGTGATTCAAGAGAACTGCGTAAACACGCGACTCAATGCTTACAGCCAGGTGATTCAAACAAGCGCTTACGATTTTCTTCATAAAAACCGTGAAACCTTTGATCTTATTTTTGCAGACCCTCCGTATTGGAAAGAGGAAGGGCATGAAGATCATGTGTTAAAACTACTGACAACACCAAAGCTTCAAGAGTCCTTATCAGACGAAGGTTACTTGGTGATTGAGCAATTTGACAAAGCGCCTATCCATCAAGTAGAGGGGTGGAAATTAATCGAAGAGCGTAAATATGGGAGCTGCCGCATCCTGCTCTACCAAATCGAGTTTATATAACTCAGAGTCTTGGGTAATAAAAAAGGCAGCAATTAAGTTGCCGCCTTTGAAAGTCTTTCTGTTTAGTACAGTAAGAAACTATGCGTTAAGCTTTGGCTTATTCGTACGACGTGAAGCCGCGCCAAAGCGTTTCGTGAATTTATCAATACGACCTTCGGTATCGATAAAGTTCGATTGACCTGTGAAGAACGGGTGCGTATCGGATGTAATACCTGCAGAAACCACGTAATGCTCAACACCGTCAATCTCTTCGGTCTTAGCAGACGTCATGGTCGACTTAGTTACAAAACGCTTCCCTGATGTCATGTCTACAAATACCACTGGGTGGTATTTTGGATGTAAATCTGATTTCATAGCTTTAAATAAGTTCACTACGTACCAACGCAGCAGAGTAAAAAACTAGTTAACTGATCATATCTGTCAAGCTATCACTAATAAATCTCCAAAGTTCGTTAGCTGTATTGATGGTAAAACTAAACAAATCCAGCCAGCTCGTCGTCGCCAAACAGACCATAATGGCTATCAACAGCATGTTAAAAAATGAGATAATACCCAAGGACATGAAACTACCACATTCCTCTAAATCCGACTGACCTCTAGACAACATGTCTTGTGTCCATAAAATATGGAAAGCCCAGGAAAAACCAACAATCCCATACAACAAATAACCCTCATACGGGATATCAACCACCAGTCTAGCCCC
>CALLBE010000119.1 GCA_938001985.1 uncultured Verrucomicrobiales bacterium
ACGCTTTAATCAAAGGCGTTGATTTTTCGTGGGCAACCGCTTGCGTAAAAAAGTCATAAGCCTTTGTAGACCTCTCTATCCTCATATTCACCACTCCTGCCTTGTAGAGCGCTTCTGGGAAATATGAACTTTCTGGAAAGCGACTGCAAAACATGGCAAAACGAGCCGCGGCACTTAAGTAATAACGCTGAGCGTCTTCCTCGACGGTTTGGGCCTGAGCCTCCAAATACAACTCATTGGCAAAGGTAAACAACTCCTTCCCCGGCTCCTCCTCAAGATCAACCACCTCAGGAACATCTTGGGCCGTTAAGAAGCTAAAAATCAGAAGTATTAATATCGAATATTTCATCATGTATATCCTATAGCTAAGGTTTCGGCAGTTGAGTTGCAAACGAGAAGTTCCAGATTCCACCCTCTCGACAAACATCGACGACACTCACCACCTCTTGCCAAGTACAATTCTCATCGCCTCGCAAGCGAACAGGTTGATCAGGGAACGCCTTGGACAGACGAGTCAACTTAGACTTGAGAGCATCGTAACCAATCTCCTGCCCATCAACAATCACGACCCCAGACTTCCTCACATTAATAATAATTTCACCCAGAGGACGCTTGGTACTTTCACCCTGCTCTGATGTGGGGACTTTAACTTTCAGATCGATTTCATCCCGAGCGAACTGCCACGTAATGATAAAGAAAATAAGCAATTGAAAGACGATATCAATCATCGGAGCCAACTGCATCCCTACAGGCTTCGGCATATGCTTAGCTAACTTCATAACAACTCCAACTATTGATCTCGGTTACCTGTTCTGACAGCAGCGGAAATTTGTGACGTTAAATACGAAGTCGTTGAATCCAAAGTCGAAATCAACTCACTCACCTTACCTCGGTAAATTGTATAAATAGATAAGGCCACGATTCCGACTACCAAGCCCGAAGCCGTTGTGATTAAAGCTTCCGAAACCCCAGAGGCCAGTTGCATGGGCTTGACGCCATCCACACTTCCTATCTTTAAAAAAGAGTCAATCATTCCCATCACCGTCCCCAACAAACCTAGCATTGGAGCGATGGAACCGATATCTGCTAAGTAACTGATCTTCCCAGAGAGCTTGGCCGCTTGAGTTGAAGCCTCAGCATCCGCAATATGCATGATTTCATCCACTTGAGCGTTGGGTGTGTTACTGACGAACGCACAAGTTTTGGCAATGACCTTAGCAATCGCCGAGTTGTTCTCTTGCGCAATGACCACAGACTCCTCGAACTTTCCCTGACTGATATTTTTCTGAATAGAGACTAAAAACTTCTTACTATAAATAATCCCAGCGTTGATGGTAATTAAGTAATAAATCACCAGTAACAGCGTGATCACTGACAAGGCGATAATCGGGTACATCATGATCCCCCCTTTGTCGATGATCTCAATCACCGAATTACTCTCCACTTCCAATAAATCAGTTTGCATAAGCTATGTCTTTTCATCCACTTCAGCGACAACCTCGGCCTCTTTAGTTTTGGATTTAAGATCTATAGCAGGTTTACTCTCTTCTGAATATAAATAAAGTCCTTCATTTAACTCTTCTAAAATTGAATCAACGAGTTTTTCATTATTTGGGTGCTCAATAAAAACACTCACGGTCTTATCAATGATAGCACTTGAATTCACCACCACATCGAACCCAGCCACTCGTCCCTTGCGCTGAGCCACCTTCTGAATTTCTTCAAACAAAGACTTCGTTACCGTATTCATCTCGTTGCGTATCTTTTGCTGAAACTCCTCTCTGGCCGTTAATCTCTCATTATCTTTTTCAAGAGCCTCGGTGATCAATCGATCTAAACGCTGAACCTTCACTTCTTTTCGGATTTCTGTCCATTCACCACCAGACTCCTTTATCTCCTTCTCCAAGGCTTGGATCTCAGCGTTCATCTGCTTCAATTCTTCTCTCACCTCTTTCCACTCAGAATCAAAGCGCTTCGCCTTTTCATTGATGCGTTTTTCTTCAAGCTCTCTTTTGCGGCACTGATCAAAAATCGCCTTCACATTGACAAATGCAATTTTTGGCGCCGACTTCACCTCTTTTTCAATGATCAACAAATCATCGAGCTTTGTATGCAGAATTAAATTCTCTCGAATAATTAAAACCTGAGAGACAATCAGCAAAACAATTAAAACAGCCACAAGCTTAGAGCCGGTTGCGTGCTGAGAGGAGTTATTAGATTTTTTCATGATGCGCTTGAAATAAATTAGTTAGATTAGGGAGTTACTTAAAGAACTTGAGTTCAATGAAAACTTAAATCCAATCACACAAAAATAACAACAGTTATTTAACACAATAAAAAATGTTAAATAACACAAAAATAAAGGCGCACCCCCTCCAAGAGGCCTTTACCAAATACAGGCAGGCTATTAGTCTCTAAAAAAGCCCTGAAATAATAACACCAAAAGCTTTCAAAAAAACTATACTAACTCACTAGAGCCCATGTAACACCAAATAAGATAAGCTGTAAGGCACCGGTTGCTAAAAGCTTATTATCCTCAGCACTCGCCGCACTTCTTAATACTCCAGCAACAAGAACCGCTTTTGTCGGTAAGGTCGCAATCAGAGGAAACAGCCAGAGGTCACCCCTTCCAACACCAAGCCAATACAAACCGACTAAATCCGGCATTAAACAGACGAAAATCACCAAAACCTGTCCAAACCCGCGCCCCCACAACACCATGATCGTATTCTTGCCCACTGCTTTATCCGTCTCAAGATCTCTTAAGTTATTAATTGCAATCATCACTACCGAATAAAACCCAGCCTGCAGACCGAGTATAATTGCATTCAGTGAAACCCCTCCTGTTTGCACAAAATAACTACCACCCACAGCAATCAACCCAAACCACAAGAGAACAAACAACTCACCCATACCTCGATAAGCTAAGGGAAAAGGTCCTCCCGTATAACCATAAGTCAAATAAATGGCAGGAACCCCGATCAATAAAAGAGGCCACCCTCGAGCCTCAAGCAAGGGCAAGCCTAATAGAGAGGCAATCAAAATAGAAACCAAGGCCATCACAGTTACAAACTTGGGAGAAAGCATCCCTTTTGAAGTCGCTCTCACAGGCCCTAAACGACGTTCATTGTCAGCCCCCTTAGCGGCATCGATGACATCATTAAAATAATTAGTCGCCAACTGAATGAACAAAGTTGCCAGTGTTGTGAAAACAGCCAAGCCCCAATCAATAGCTAAACCTTCGAAGCGAACCAAGACAATGGATAATCCAACGGGAACAAAGGCCGCAGGCAGTGTCTTCAATCTAGAGGCTGCAATAATAGCTTTAAACATGGTTCTAAAATAGAATGGTTTTAAAGGGTTAGTGAGCTTTCAAGAAGCTTAGCTAAGCTAACCCAATCTAATAACGACCCTTTACTACTAATAACTCTGATTCTCTAGGCGTCACTATTTTTTTGTCATCTCCCTATTGAGCTAGCACTAACTCAAATCGAAGTGAACTTAGAAAAAACAAGGTTTATAAAGGCTTTCTAAAGCCTCCCCCTCTTTCTTTATTGCCCTTTAGGAGGTGCTAGACGAATTTCGGTTTTTTTAAGTTTTGCTGAGGGCGTTTCATCCACCAAGTTATCGCCTAAAGTATACTGCATTCCATCTAAAAAGTGCTGTAAAATTAGAGGGTTTAAGAAAGTACTAGAATTATGACCGAAATTAGAAACAAATACTCGCCCACCTAATTTACTATGTATCCATGCGACCGGAATGTCATGAGATTCTGGTGATGGGAAGTTACGCCCTAAAGGCTTCTGGGTCGCTTTTTTAGAAAAATCTAAAGAGACTAAAACTCGAGATCGGTTCCTATCAAAACTTCCAGCTTTATAGCTATAAATTTCATCCTTAAGCCAAAAGCCTTTACCGTTAAAGGCTCTGTTAAGAGGGTGATTCGGAGACTCAACCTTGAAAGACCACACACCTGTGTGTCGCCAAGGGTGCCTATTAAAAGCACCTCCACTTATTCTTTCGTCATTTGATTGATTTGCAAAAGCGTCCGTAGCTCCATGAATGAAGGCGATTCCTTTTCCTTGGGCTAAAAACTTCTTTAGAACATTAGCGTCACCTAGAGCTTTGATTCCTTTTTCAATATGAGTTGAGTTGATGAACACTAGGCCATCAAATTTGGATAAAAATTCATCCGTTAGAAGTTTGAAATCATCGACGAACTCGTATTCGTAAGCTCCTGTCTGTTCCCCCATCAAACGAAAGGCCTCACTTCCAATATAGGAGGAATTATGCACAAACCCATAGCTCCTAAAGAAGCCTAGTAATTTTTTCTTTTTTTTAGGTTTAATGACCTCTGCTGTTTGAGACCATTTTGAAATCGCTTGCAATTGACTTTCTTTGGGTTGAATCAACCGCTTTGCTTTGATTTTTTTTAATACCCAAGAGTGACCTTTCAGCTTCTCTGATAAAATCACAGGCTGAGCTTCTGAGAAAGCAATACCATAAAAACTAAATGCTAAGAGTGTTAATATTTTCATTATTTTAGTT
>CALLBE010000120.1 GCA_938001985.1 uncultured Verrucomicrobiales bacterium
AATAGAACCAATACCCCACTGAAGGTAGGTCATGTCACCATTTAAGGCAAACAACATTCCGGGAACCCCAATGAAGGTCACGCCTGAAATCTCAGTGGCTATAATAGAACCACTGACCGCCCACCAGGGCAACGAACGACCTCCTAAAAAGAAGTCTTTAATCGTGGCTTGCTTGCCACTCATCACGTGGCCTACCCACGTTGTTGCCACCAAATAAAGGCCGACAACAAACCAATCAATCCAAGTAAAAAGTGAACTTACAGAAGAAACTTCACCCATCTATACTTACTTAGTGATGGTCTTTGCCATGATCATCCTTTTTGGATGAACCATGGTCTGTTTTATCATAGTGATCATCATCATGATGATCGGTATAAAATCGTTTTGTTCCAGGGTAAAAAGTTCCTTCACTATCTGTCGTATCTTCCCAACTGTGCTGGTCACAGGACATGAGAGATAGCGATATAAAAGAGCCAACTAGAACAATAAACGATTTCATGAAACTACCAACTAGATTTGATAACACCAGGAATTAACCCTTCAGCAGCAAAAAGTCTGAATGTGATACGAGACATTCTGAATCTTCTAAGGAAACCATGACGACGACCTGTCACTTCACAGCGGTTAACTAATCGAGTAGGACTAGCATCACGTGGAAGCATACTTAGGCCCACATAATCTTTTTCATTCTTCAACTGATGACGGAGTTTAGCGTATTTCGCTACCGTCTTTTCTTTACGCTTGTTTCTTGCAATCCAGCACTTCTTAGCCATGGGACTTAACGTTCTAAGGGGTTATAAAATATAATCAAGTAAATTTCTGTTCAAAAGGCTCTCTTTTTTCAAAAAAGTTCAACGAAGTAAATAAACACTTAATCCGTCAGCCAGTTATTCAAATCATCTTTGGATTCGATACCATCCGCACCCAGAGAACCGAGGTCGTAGGTGTCCTCACCATCTCTACCCGGATACTCATAGATTAGGGGCTTGCCCCAAGGATCTGCAGCATGCAGACGCCCCTTAAGCTCAATCACATAGCCTCCAGCTCTTGATGAGCTTTTATCAAACTGAGGCATAAACGGGCGATCCCCATTAGCCACAGGTTTGGCGTAAAGTTCTTGATAAAGCAACTCTCCCCCCTTCAAAACCTCATCACTCTCCGGATACTCATCATAAAGACTATGGTAAGATTCCAAAGCCGTCTGAATCGCCAAGAGGCGAAGCTTTGTCTCCTCTACCTTTTGCTTATCTTTGAAGTAACCCATCCCCTGAATGGACAGCACCATGATGATAGAAATGATTCCAAGAACCACAAGTATCTCAACCAAGCTGAAGCCTTTTTTCATAAATGGCTTCTGTAAATTTCTTTGTTTCATACGCAAGGCAAGTGCTTAGATATTTTCGATAATTTTGAACATCGGTAAGAATACAGCAAACACGACACTACCAACAATGAGAGCCAAGAAGACAATCATCACGGGCTCAATAATTGAAGTTAAAGAATTAACGGCATTATCCACCTCTTCTTCATAAACATCCGCCACCTTCATTAACATCTCAGGCAAACGACCAATCTCCTCACCCACCTCAACCATGGAAGTCACCATGTCAGGGAAAATCGGAGACGCCGCCATGGGAACAGCGACAGCTTCACCTTCTCGAACTGAATTATACACCTTAGCAATCGCTTCAGATAAAATCACATTCCCAGCCGTGTCTTTCGTAATCTGCAAGGCCTGTAAAATAGGGACTCCTGATTGAACCAAAGTTCCCAAGGTTCTAGAGAAACGCGAAACAACGGTTCTGCGTTGAAGCGTTCCAATCAATGGGATCTTTAACATCATCACGTCATGAGCACGTCTACCCACAGGCGTTCCAATCCAGACCGTATACAAAAGACTTAATAGGAACAAGCCGCCCACAAGCCAAAACGCATGTGGAATCGCCAGAGTGGTCGCAATCATGAAGTTTGAAACACCAAACACCACTTTAGAAAACTGAGGCAACTCAATCCCCATATCAACAAACATCGTACTGAACTGAGGTACAATAAAGGTCATCAAAACCACCAACACCAACAAGGTAATAACCAAGACCACGATTGGGTAAGTCATGGCACCGCTGATTTTGTTCTTAAGCTTCTGAGCCTTCTCCATGTACTCGGCTAAACGAGTCAAAACAACCTCAAGCACACCACCAGCTTCACCAGCCTTCGCCATATTCATATACAGCTTATCAAAGGTTTTTGGATATTGACCAAGAGCATCTGAGAATGGCGCGCCCCCTTGGATAGACTCTGCCATGTCTTCAATTGTGCTTTTCAGTCGCTTATCTTTTTCCTGACCAGAAAGCACCATTAAGGAACGGTGAAGTGGTAAGCTCGCGTCAATCAACGTAGCCAACTGACGAGTGAAGACGGTTAATTTCGCAGGGCGAATACTCCCACCCTTCTTCTTACCAACTCCCTTTTTTCCTCCAGCAGCCTTAGGCGCGGAACCTCCAGCTGACTCAACAACCTGGGTTGGGTACAAACCACGGTTACGCAACTCATTAGTTGCCTCCTCTTTTG
This sequence comes from uncultured Verrucomicrobiales bacterium, assembly GCA_938001985.1. Lineage (GTDB taxonomy): Bacteria > Verrucomicrobiota > Verrucomicrobiia > Verrucomicrobiales > Akkermansiaceae > CALLBE01. The sequence goes on from CALLBE010000120.1 coordinate 2,569, forward strand.
AATCTGCGCTAATAGAACCGGTCTCTTGCTTGCCAGATTGGTCAAATGCTGTGTATTGAAATGATGCCATGGGTTAAATTTATGTATATTTTAAGACTTCTTCGATCGTTGTTCTTCCTTCGTAAATATTCCTCAACCCGTCTTCACGCAGGGTCTGCATGCCCAACTCGACTGCTTTTTGCTTAATCACAACTGAGGGGGCTTTTTCGATGATTAACTCACGAATAGGGTCGGAAATTCGCAACAATTCATAAAGGCCTTGTCGCCCTTTATAACCACTATTATTACAAGCTGAACATCCCTGTCCTGTATAAAAATTCTTATTGCCTATCTCATGCGCCGATAAGCCAAGCTGCTTCAAGACGGAGTCATTAGGCTCATAAGCAACCTTACAAGAAGAACAAATCGTACGCACCAATCGCTGCGCCAATATCCCCTCCAAAGAAGCGGAAACCAGGAAGGGCTCCACTCCCATATCCAAGAGACGGGAAACAGCACCTGCCGAATCATTCGTGTGTAAGGTGGATAAAACCAAGTGACCTGTCAGTGATGCCTGAATCGCAATTTGCGCGGTATCACCATCTCGCATCTCCCCCACCATGATCTTATCTGGATCTTGACGAAGGAAGGCTCTTAAAATCTTAGGGAAATCCAAACCAATCGCTTCATTCGTCTGAACCTGCATGATGCCATCAATATCATATTCCACAGGATCCTCTGCCGTTAGGATTTTCTCTTCAATGTTATTAATTTCCTGCAACCCTGCGTAGAGCGTTGTAGTTTTACCCGCACCTGTCGGCCCTGTCACAATAAAAATACCATTCGGCTTCTCCACTGTATCTTTGATATACTCGTGAATTTCGTCCGGTAAATTCAACTGCTCTAAATTCAGGTTAACTGAACTGCGGTCAAGAATACGCAACACCACACTCTCACCATATTGGGTAGGCAAGGAGTTCACACGCATATCCACCTGACGCTCGCCGATCTGCTTCACAATACGACCATCCTGTGGGACTCGGTGCTCCGAGATATTCATATTCGAAAGCACCTTCAAGCGCGCAATAATTGATTTTGCCAAAGAAGGTGGCGGCGGCGTGATCTCCAACAACGCACCATCCACACGGTAGCGAATCTTAAATTCTTTTTCAAATGGCTCGAAGTGAATATCCGAAGCCTTATCACGAATAGCCTGCAGCATCACCAGATCAACATAGCGGATGACAGGCTGAGCATTCATTCCAGACTCATCTGACTCACCCACCTGAAGCCCCGTCAGCTCTTGGATAATATCGTCCAAAGCCGCATCACCGCCACCGTATAAAGCCGCCACTTTGCGCTCGACCAACCAATCTGGAGCGATCACCAGCTGAACTTCTTTGCCCAAGGCATGACGAAGATTCTCCAGCGCATTCGGGTTCAAAGGATCCACCAATGCGACCGTAACGGCATGCGGCTCGTCTTGAATTGGCAAAACGCCATGCAACTGAGCCAGGTTAGAAGGAACGGCTCGAATCACCTCATGAGGAGGGTCCCAATTCTCTAAATTAACAACGCCAACACCCAATGCGGAGGCGACAATTTGCCAAAGCTCATCCGGTGAATGTAATATTTGAAGATCTGCCAGGAGCTGAGCCGGGTGCTTCCCGCTATTATTAACCTCCTTTAATACATCCTTCGCTACGCCCGCTTCCAAGTAACCTTGGTTAACCAATAAATCTAATAGTGCTTTATCTTCCATCCTATTCCCCTATTAATCATTCATTGTTACAGACAACACTTCTGAAGCCGAAGTCTCTCCCGATAAAACCTTTCGAATTCCATCCTCTCTTAGCGTACGCATGCCGAGTTGACGCGCATGCTTTCTCATTTCCGCGTTTGATAAATCCTTATTAATCAGGTGACGAACTTCATCATCAATTTTGAAAATCTCAAAAATGGCCATTCGCCCTTTATACCCTGTATTACGACAAAAAGCACAACCACTCGGACCATAAATTTGCTGAGAAGGATCCAAACCTAACTCAGAAGCCTCTTTAGGCGTTAAGGTTGTCGGCTCTTTACAGCGCTCACATAATTTACGAACCAATCGCTGGGCCAAGACCCCACGAAGAGCCGAAGCCATTAAAAAACGTTTCACTCCAATATCACCCAATCGAGCAATCGCAGAAGTGGCATCATTGGTGTGTAATGTTGAAAACACTAAGTGACCAGTTAATGACGCATTCACAGCAATCGTAGCCGTCTCCGCATCCCTAATCTCACCGACCATGATAATATTTGGAGCCTGTCGTAACATGGCGCGAAGTGCGGAAGCAAAGGTCATCCCCACATCTTCCCTAACCATGACTTGGTTGATCCCAGCCAACTCGTACTCCACAGGATCCTCAACCGTAATGATTTTACGATCCGGCGTGTTAATTTGATTCAAACAAGAGTAAAGCGTGGTCGTCTTACCAGAACCCGTTGGACCGGTGACCAAAACAACACCATCGGGAAGCCCCAGCATGTTTTGGATCATCTCTTGGTCATCGGAATACATCCCCACCTCGGCTAACCCTAAAGTTAAGGAGGACTTATCTAAAATACGCATCACGATCGACTCACCATGATTACTTGGAACAGATGACACACGAAGGTCGACCGGCTTACCGTTCACTGAAATTTGAATACGACCATCTTGGGGCATACGCTTCTCAGCAATATCCATCGTACCACTCATCACCTTCAGACGAGTGATAATCGCAGGAAGCAGCTTTTTAGGGTGCTGAGCCATCTCCATCAACTTACCATCCAGACGGTAGCGGATACGAATCATCGTCTCTAACGGCTCAATATGAATATCAGAAACCTTTAACTGAAAGGCTTCTGACAGCACACCTTCCACCAAAGTAATAACTGGAGCATCCTCTTCACTTACATCCGTCACACCGAGGTCAATAGCAACGCCATCTCCCTTTGACTCAAATGAACTGACACCTAAGGAAGCCCCTTTATATTGCTCCTCAATAAAATTCCTAATTTCAGTAGGATAACCGACAAAAACCTGAACCTCTTTTCCTGTGATTTGAGCTAAAGAATCCGTCGTTTCAAAATTCGTTGGATCGGCAATCACCACGCTCAAAACTCCCATCTCCTCTTGCACGGGAACGACTTGGTAACGCTCTGCAATCTCTGGAGTAATGACAGGACAAACTTTCAAATCAATCTGAAACTGACCCAACGAAACCGCTGTGTAGCCATACTGCTGAGCAACATGCGCCGCCAGAACCTGCTCATCCAGCTCACCACTTGCTAACAAACCAGGCAACGCCGAGTTGCCAGAAGCAACAACCTGCTTGGCTTGATCAACTTGCTCCACCGTCAACAGACCAACAGAGGAGGCAACATCTAATACGTAGTTTTCGTTTAAATACACAGGTTTTTTTATTTAAATAAGCTCAAAAAATTTTAAGCATTTAAACCCTATATCCAACATCCTATCCATGTCAATCCAAGAGAAATTAACCCCAAACACCTCTGGTTAAATAGATAGACCTGCAAAGAAAAATAAGTTAAAACAAGCCCCTCAACATGCTAGAATACACAACCACCGAAGAAGTTATGTTTTTTGATACCGATTGTGGAGGCGTCGTCCACAACCTCGCCTATCTTCGAATGATTGAAACCTGCCGAACCAAGCTGGCTGAAAAAATGGGCATGAACCTTCAAAGCATGTCAAAAACCCAACAATTCCCCGTACTTGTATCCACCGAGATTCAGTACAAGAAACCTGCCGTCTTAGGTGACAAAATAAAAACCATCGGCAAGTTAACACAAATCAAAGGCGCAAAATTCTGGTGTTCTTTTGAAATGGTTGATGAGCAAACCCAGACCTTACTCATCACCTGCACCCAGTCTTTAGCCCTCGTTCAAATGCCAAAAGGAAAACCTCTACGCCTTCCCGCTCACCTACGAGAACTAGTCACCAACAAAACTTAGTTCAAAGGTCACCGCCTTACAACACAACCTATAAAGCAATCTCTCTAAAATTTTAAAAAACAAACCTAAAAAAATTGATTTTTGAATAAAAGGTAATAAAACATTAAAATATAAAACCAAAAACAAACCTGAATAGTTAACCAACCTCAGTATATCCTTATAAAAAATGACAAAAACACTCTTTAAATTTGGCTTCTTAATTGCATTAAGTTGCATAAATCTTCAAGCTGCTGATTACACCCCTCTCTTTAATGGCAAGGACCTTACTGGCTGGGAAATGAAAAACCCTTACAGCCACTTTGGCTTAATAAAGGAAGGGATTGAAAAGCTAGAGAGAGGCGATAAGGCTAGCCTTTTAGGTAAAAATTTGCTTAAGCAAATTAGTATTGAAAACGGTGTGATAACCTACAAAAGAAAAGGTAAAGGCAGATTCTTAAAAACAGTCAAAGACTTTGGAGATATTGAATTAGAATTAGAATTTAAAT
>CALLBE010000121.1 GCA_938001985.1 uncultured Verrucomicrobiales bacterium
AACCCGCGATGGCTTCCCAATCTTTTTCTGAAAAAGATTCGGCCACTCTCAGCTTTAAAATCGAAGCCAACAAAGGGCGAAACCCTCCATTCAAAGCCGAAAACTCCTCCACACTATTAGGAATAACGACTATCTGGCTACCCTTCTCATTGATCGAAGAATACCGCCTTTCTTCTACTAAAAAGGCCCTCTCCACCCATACTTTAAGCGCTAACACCAAACACAGAGAAAGAACCCACTTCACCCTCTGAAAGACAGCACCACCTAAGCCATGTGAACTTTTCATAAGATCAGGGAAGTTCTTTATTTTTTAAAAACACCCAAGCAATTCCAATGTAAAAGATGGAATAAAAAGCGCTCAGCCCCGTTATTTGAAACCAAGCATTCATGGAGTTAAGCTCACTAACCTGACTCCAATCAAAGGCGTCAAATGCCTGCATATTTGGAAAAAACAAAGCAATTCCTCCCCACAACAAAAACTCACCTATAGCCCAGGACTCATTTCCTAAGAAAGCTCGCATGGCGTCCGCCTGGAACATGCCAATCAAGACAATAAAAAAGCTAGCTCCCATGGCAAACAATGCTGAGCGAGACAAACAAACCATGGCCAACGCGATGCTAGCAATTGTACAAGCTTTGGCAAAAATAGCCCACGCATCTAAATGCAGGCTCCACAACGCCCCCTCTTGTCTGATCAAATACTCCAATTGAGCCTGATCCGCAGCACTCATTCCCTCTTCTTTGGCAATTCTCAATTGCTCCAGCACGACCCAATGCTCCTTCAACGATAAGACGATAAAAAAGAACGCATTGATGATAAATAGGGCGATAAAAATAGAGATCATCACCCCCAACCACTTGCCCATTAAATACTCAATGACCTTAACCCGCTTACTAAAAACTAAGTAAAGGGTTCGATTGCGAATTTCCTCCGTCACCGTCATTGAGATCGCAGCAATCGACAACAACACCGCAAATAAATTCATGAGAGCATAGCCGACGCTCTTCAGCATCATCAACGCTCCCGCACCAGGAACGGCCTTATCTTCAATAAATGGAAGATCTAAAAACAAAGCGCCAATCATTCCTAAAGAAAGAAGAAAAACGAGGACATAAATCTTCATCCTCAACACCTGTAGCAAGGTGTTTTTGGCAATGGTGACACTGCGTCCTAAGAAGTTCATGCTGATTTATCTTTCGTTAATTCTAGAAACAAGGACTCCAATGTCTGCCTCTTCGGCGTGATTGATTCTAAATTAAATACTGAGAAATCTTGCTGAGCCCACGCCTGTTCAATCTCCTCTTCAGAAAGACTTCCCTGTTTTTTAAGCGTCACTTCATATTGATCTTCTTTAATCAACAGCTCACTTAACGTCCCTTCTGCTAAAATTCGCCCTTGATGCATCACCCCCACTCGATCACACACCTCTTCCACTTGGTTCAATAAATGTGAGCACATCAATATGGTTTTCCCCTCAGCTTTGAGCTTCAAAATAATCTCGCGAATTTCATGCGCCCCCCGCGGGTCAACTCCTGCTGTTGGTTCATCCAAAACCAGAACTTCAGGGTCATGAATCAATGCCTGAGCCAACCCCAGTCGCTGTAACATCCCTTTGGAGTAGTTTTTAACCGACTGCTTCAATGCCGAAAGGATCCCCACTTGAGTCGCCACTTCCTCCACCTTCGCTATTAAGGCCTTTTTATTAAGCTCAACTCCGGATAATCGTGCGTAGTAACTGAGCGTCTCCTCTCCACTCAAGTAGCCAGAAAAATAAGGGTTCTCAGGCAGATAGCCAAACAGATGGCGTTGATCTTGTTGATGAATGTCTTCTTGGTTAATTTTAATAAAACCTGCTTCTATTTTCACCAACCCGAGCAACATTTTCATCGCCGTAGACTTTCCCGAACCATTGGGCCCTACTAGCCCATAGACTTCACCTTGTTGTAAATGAAATGTGATATCATCAACAGCCTTAACCTCCCTAGCCTTTCCTTGAGACTTATACGTTCTAGAAACTGAATTAAATTCTATTAAGGGAAATGGGTTCATAGAATTATCAGGTCTTTAAGGAGGAGGTGGAAGCTATTAGAGGTAGGATCTTAATCGAGACTGTAGGTGGCTAGCCATTTTTCAGCGATTTGGAAACGCCCCGCTTCAAATCTTACTTTTTTAACCTTCAGCTCTGTTTGAACAACCTCAACCACAGTTGCATCTAGGTTATTAAAAAAACCACCCGTACAAATTTTTTCAATCCCCTGACTCTCATGAATTGAAGTTTCATGAAAATGGCCAAAAATACACAAACTCGTTTGAGGGCTGTAACGACTCAAAAAAGCATCAATCACATTGGATTTTAATAACTTGCTTTGAACAATTTTAAGCAAACGCTTCGGATCAGCTAAGAGACTTAAATAAAGAGAAGACTTACCACGAGTTGACCTCTTGATAGGAATGATTTGTTTCGCAATTTCAGCAGCAAGCTTCAAGCGTTTTTCTAGATCATTTCCACAAGCAGGCTCTTGCCTCATCAAAGGAAGAATCTTAGGCCAATGAACACCCTTATCTGTCATCCACGGAGAGCCTTCTGGATAAAAAGCGTCACCATGTGTGACCAATGTCGAAAGATTATTGATATACAAAGGCTCAGAAACGCCCGTCTCTGGGTCATGGTTCCCTGCTAATAAGATAATCTTAACCCCAAGCTCTGTGGCTTTTGCCTCCAGCTTGGAAAACATCTGCACTGAAGCCGTATTATAGTCGGAGTAGAGATCT
>CALLBE010000122.1 GCA_938001985.1 uncultured Verrucomicrobiales bacterium
TGTTTTTGTCGTTTTAGGCTTCTCAACCAACTTCATTTCCCCAAAGAGAACCTCGCCCAGTTGTTTGGGTGAATTTAAATTAAACGTTCTCCCGGCGCTTTCAAAAATAGAGGTTTCTAGCCCTTTGATGATTTCACTCAAGCGGACCGAGATTTTTGACAAGGCGTCACTGTTTAAATTGATCCCCTCGCTTTCCATTTCCACCAACACGGGCAATAAAGGCACTTCAATGTTTCGATAGACGTCATCAGCGCCCATGCGAATGAGCTCAGGCTCAAGTTTGTCCCATAATTGCCAAGTGATATCGGCATCTTCACAAGCGTACTGGGTTAGCTTTTCCAAGCTGACGTCCGTGTAGTCGATAGGGTCAGTGAGCTTTATTTTCTTAGGCTTTTTCTTGGCGGCCAGCGTGAATAAATCGTCTTCTTCCTCAGCATCGGCGGCTGTTTTTACTGGTTCGGTTGGTTTCTCAAAGACCGCTTCAGGATCAAAGAGGGACTCGAATTTTAACGTTTCGTAACCCAAGAGAGCTTCGGATAAATAATCCATGGAATGCTTCTTCTCTGGAGCGATGAGGGCGTGCGCAAGCATCGTGTCGTGGCAAACACCAGAGACGCTGATATTGCATTCTTTGAGAAGAGAGAGGTCGTACTTCAGGTTGTGACCGACTTTCGCTTGAGGGGTTTGTAAAAGAGGCTGGAGATCCGCCAATGAAAGCTCACTGCCTTTGATTAAGGAAATGAAATACGCTTCTTTCGCCTGAATTGAAACGGCCATGCCTATGATTTCGGCTTTCTGCACGTTTAAAGACGTCGACTCGAGGTCAAAACAGAGGAGTGTTGCTGCCTCGAGTTTGGGGGCTAATTGGGCCAGCTCTTCACGAGTTTGGATGCATTGATAGTTGACGTTTTTACTATCAAAAGACGAGAGCGGTTGGGCTTCCGTATGGAGTAAATCATCAGCTGTCGAAGCGGAAGGCGAGGCGAATAAGTCATCCTGTTGATTGCTGTTTTTATCAGCCGTAGTCGCGCTCGAGAATCCACGGCCTGCTTTGAACTCGTCGCCAAGCAAGCGTTTGCCTAGGGAGTTGAACTCGAACTCGATTAGAATCTCCTTCAACGCCTCTGAGTTAAAGGGTTGACGCTCAAGTTGGTCTAAAGAGAAGTCCGTGGGGCAATCAGTGACGATGGTGGTTAAGATTTTAGAAACCTTCAGTTGCTCGATATTGGCCTCGAGGTTTTCTTTTTGTTTCCCTTTCAGTTCAGAAGATTTTTCGATAATGGCCTCCACAGAGCCAAATTTTTGAATCAGTTTAGCCGCTGTTTTTTGGCCAATGCCAGGCACCCCGGGAATATTATCAGAGGCATCACCCCAGAGGGCTAAGATATCAATGACTTGGTGCGTGTGATCGATCCCCCATTGCTCAAGAATCTCAGGCACTCCGAGAATCTCAGGAGGGTTGCCTTTTCGCCCGGGTTTATAAATAGAGGTTGTGGGTGAGACCAGTTGAGCAAAGTCTTTGTCCGGGGTGACCATGAAGGTTTCGAATCCACCCGCTTGATCTGCTTTTTTCGCGTACGTTCCAATCAAATCATCGGCCTCCCAACCATCATGGATGATGAGGGGTATATTCATGGCGTCACACAGGCGCCGGATCTGAGGTAAGGCGGCGGAAAGCTCCTCTGGCATGGCTTCGCGCTGGGCTTTGTATTCGGGGTAAAGTTCATGCCTGGGAGTCGGGGCGCTGGTGTCAAAAGCCACGGCAAAGTGTGTCGGCTTTTGATTGTCAATTAACTCAAGTAAGGTGTTGGCAAAGCCGTAAAGAGCGGATGAATTGACGCCTTTACTGGTGGTGATTGGATTCCGGATGAGAGCAAAATGAGCGCGGTACGCCAGAGCCATTCCATCTAGTAAAAACAATCGATTCATAGCTCTAGTACTATATGAATTTAGATCACGGACAAGCTTATTGAGCGTCGGGTGTTCTGTGATTTTAGAATCATTCATCAGCTGCTTTTTTCATTATTGGAGAGAGATCCGTTTGAGAGCAGAGAAAGGAGTCTAGGTTTGTTATTTTTTTGACACGATTCCCCTTAAAATCTAAAAGAGGAGATGCTACGTTTTTCTAAAATCACGGCTGCGGCTGGCTTTCTATTGATTTCAGTTGCCCAGGCCAGTATTGCAGAGGCTCTTTTAAAACTCATATTCCCGGAGACACGTAGTTATAGTCATACAAGCAATTATGAATCTCGTAAGCGAGTGGAGGCTCAACCGGCTGCTAAGGACGCAGAGGAGTGGATTGAGCGCTACACAAAGCGCTATCAATCATGGAGTTTGAATGTAGGTGATAGTTACGCAGAGCTACCAGACCCGAGTTATTGGCCTGAAATCATCACTTCACTCCGTGCCTTCCCAAAAAACACGAAGCACGATTATAAGAACCGAAAATGGCTCAAAACACAACTCTTAGCGGGCTTGCTAGAAGGAGGGCGCAATCCAGAGGGAATTGATGCTGCCAAGCAACTGATACTACTTAAAAAAGATAAGCCTCAGAATAAAAAAGAGTTGAGTAAATATGAGTATAAAAGGCTCGATACCCTTTTGAGTGCCGTCGGTCTCGAGAAAGAAGAACGAAGAGAATATCTAGCGCAGGAATTTACGCAAAAAAAAGAAACCCGCAAAAAAAAGAAGAAAGATTTCATCACTGAGACTTTGAATAATCATGAAATCGATGAGGCGATTGAGTTGATTCAGGCTCAGCAGAAAAAAGAAGCCTTAAAAGAACAGTCTAAATTTTATAATAAGCTGTTACGCATCAGCCAAGTTTTTGAGCTAAAGGACCTCGGAGACGAAACAGCTACGGCTTACTTGAAGCACCTAAAAGAAGAAAATAAAAAATCACAACATGGCGGATCTTTTTGGCCCTTCTCAGATTTAGTTCGCTATCACGCCGATAACAAAGAATGGGACAAGGTGCTGGAGATCAGCGCTCTGAATACGGATGAGAGCCCAGATAGGTACTTAAGGGGCTATCAGTTAAAAGCTATTTATGAAGTCAAAGGCTCAGAAGCGTTCTTCAAAGAATTAAATAAAGGAGGAAAATCGGCATTTCTGACAGAAGCGCATGCGCTTTCTTGTCTTTTAAACTATCGAGAGCTGTTGCTTACCCATTACGTAGTGGATTATTATCGAGCCAAGCAAGAGAATGAGTTGGCGTTGAATCTCTTGACCAATGTTCTATTCTTGGAGATGGGGACAGATGCTCATTATCGCTATTTATTGGAGCATTTCCCAGAACAAGCGGAAGGGGTATTGACCGAGCTTCCGCTCTTTAATTCATATGAAGAAAGGCCTTTGATTTGGTTGGCAGAGCTCCAGCGTCGTCAGGGCAAGTTGGCTCTGGCTTATAAAACAGTTAACCGAGCGATCGCTCTCGATCCGTCTGACGGTGAGCAAGGGAAGGAGACTCGAATGGAGGTCTATCATGTCCTTTCTAAAATTTATAAAGATCAGGGGAATCTTGAAAAATCAAAGTTCTTCAACGAAGTCATGCTCGCTATTCGAGAAGGGGAGAAGGCGGATGATTTCCTTTATTTGGGGATGAGAAAAGAGGCCATTCGTAGGTATCAAGAGGCGCTGGGGCACTTCAGCGATGCGTACTGTTTACAGTCTCGTTTGGCCAAGTCTTTAGCCTCTGAGGGGCGTTGGGATGAAGCCAAAGTACACTTCAAAAGGGCCTTTGAATTGATGCCTGTAAGCTTTGGTCCTGTTGAGAGTCACTGCTTCGGTTGTGAAGGAATATTTAAAGAAGAAAAAGCCAGAGAGATTGCCTTGGAGACTTTTAATCAAACCATTAAAGATTCGCCTCAGAATCCGAGAACCTACTACCTCTTAGGTTTATTATTACAGAGTATGGATAAGAAAGAGGAAGCCTTTGCATCCTTTATCAAGGCCTTCGAGATCGATCCTTTGTATTACAACTGTGGTAAGGTCTTGGAGACTTATTTGAGAGAAAATCCTAAGCTCAGAGCTGAGCATCCGGAAATCTTGACTAAGATCATGAAGATCACGCCTCCAGTATTTTTACAGCAACGTTTTCGATACCGTATTGATTTAAAAGCGGCGTGGGAAGATGCGGATAATGTCCTCAAGACGCTTTCTTATCCAAGCATCCCAGATTTCAGGCTACCTGTCACAATTAAGGAGACAAAAGAGAATCGTTATCAGTCATTAGACACGGAAATAGAGACCCTTAAAGGCTTAACCCGCGAGGCTTTATTAAGACGTAATATGCTTTTAAACTCCCATTACTAAAGGCTGCCGGTCGCTTAGTAGGTAAGCCCATTGGGTTGCAAGTTCAATGGCGCTGGCTCATTACTTCATCTGCTGAAGGGCACGGTTCCAAGCTCCAGGTATTTTCTTAAGCATGGCTTGATAGGCTTTTTCCT
>CALLBE010000123.1 GCA_938001985.1 uncultured Verrucomicrobiales bacterium
CAGAGCTTAAGCGATTCGTTGCGGACTTTTGGTTTGCAAGTTCACACCAAGCTCTTGCCTGGTAGTGTTCAGGATAAAAGGTTTGATGTGATTTTTAAGAAGCCGGAGGCGAGTGCCGAAACCACACTTTTAGTCGAGCGATTAGCGGTGTTGTCAGTGGCGTTGGAGCAAATTGAAGCAGCTTTTGGAGGCAAAGTGATTGAAGCTGAAGCGAGTCGAGAAAACTCTGAAATCATTAAAGGCAAGGTGGTTTCTTTTGGTCCTGCAAGGTGGTTCTCGAGTGACGATGGCGAGTTTGCTGGCGCTTATTTATTATCAAAGTCGGGGCAGGTTGCGCATTTAGATACTAAGGACTCCGAGCAAGCTAGAGCTCTGGTGGCGGGAGAGAAGGCCACGGTTAGGATTGATATTACAGGAGGGAAGGCTAAGGCGTTGGAGGGAATCAAGTCTGGGCCTATTGATTTGATTAAAAAAGGAGGGGCTTGGGTTTATCCTATCTTATTGATTGCTCTCATTGCGTTGGTTTCCGCTCTTTACAAGGCTTTCCAGCTCTTCTCGTTTAAGGACAAGGACGACCGCTGGATGAATGAGTTGATTGCTCTTTTTGAGAAAAATAAAGAAGAAGCCATTGCGTGGACAAGAGAGCGTAAACATCCGATTGGTCGAGTTTTACCCGAAATGATTGAGACCCTTTCAACGAATTTGACCGTGGCGGAGGAAGTTTTGTATGAACGACTGATTCCGGTTCGTGAAGAACTGAGAGGATGGTTGTCCTTTATTTCAATCACGGCGGCGGTGGCTCCTTTGTTAGGGCTGTTGGGAACGGTGTCAGGTTTGATCAAAACGTTCAGCGTCATTGCGATTGAAGGGACAGGAGAGGCGCAGTCAATTTCTGGAGGAATTTCAGAGGCCTTAATTACAACTTTATTCGGCTTGGTGGTGGCTATTCCAGCTTTCATGATGCATGCGTTATTGATTCGCAAGGCAAAGGGCGTTGAGCAAAATATAGAACGAATCGGCTTAGGTGTGTTGAACGCTGCGCGCAAGGCGGAAGCAGCAAAGTCATAAGGCGACGAAGCTGATATAATTGAACCTAGTTGAACCTTATTCTTAGATGACTGAACTACTCACAGCACTGCAATCTTTGGTCAAACAAGGCGGGCTTGTTTTGTGGATCATGATTGGGTTGAGCGTTTTTCTATATACGATACTAAGCTCGACTTGGTTGACCCTCTTGCGTGTAGAAGGAGAGCTTAAGGAGTTGGTTGTTAAACTAAAAAAGGCGACAAGCGTCGAGCTTTTGGCTGACGAAAAAAGTTTGTTTGAGCTGAATAATCTCTCATGGGTTCGCCGTCGTATGCCTGTGCTGTCTGTTTTATTAGCATTAGCGCCTTTAGCGGGGTTGCTGGGTACGGTCTCGGGAATGTTGAATACATTTGCCGGCTTGGCGTGTGCCACGACAACCAAGCCTATTGATGGAATTTCATCGGGGATTTCAGAAGCTTTGATCACAACTCAAGTAGGCTTGTTGATCGCCATTCCGGGATCATTTTTATATGGGTTTATTAAAAATAAACTGGGGAAACTAGCGCGTGAGTTAGACCAAATGACATCACAGCGTATCATTGAATTGAGTTAAACAAATGAGTGCTAGATCTAGACATCGCGAAGAAGAACCAGATGAAACAGGGATTGATATCTCTCCGTTGATTGACATTGTTTTTATCTTAGTGATCTTTTTTATCGTCACAACGGTCTTTAATAAAGAAGTCGGTGTTGATGTGAACAAGCCGCCTAGAGCCGTTGCGAGTAAGTCGTTGAACCGTGATTCCGTGATGTTGGCGGTGACTCAAGAAGGGGAGCTTTTTTATGGCGGTCGTAATATTGGTTATGATGGCGTTGAGACGGTGATTTCAACGGTGCAAGATGGAGGAGACCCTATCCCTGTGATCTTAATTTGTGATGAAGGGGCAAAGGCTCATCACATTACCAAAGCCATAGACGCAGCCACGGTCGCTGGAGCTAAGTCTGTATCGATTGCGACTCAAAAGTAATGGCAATTCGATCCATCATCTCTGGGGTAGCGTTCTCAGCTTTATTGTTTTTTCTATTGGTGGCTTCCCGCCAAATGAATTCAGAAAGTGAAATGACTCAACTCTTCTCCGTTGATATTGTGGAAATACCCGATCCTGTCACGGCTCCAGAGCTGGAAGAGCCAGAAGAAGAGCCCGAGGAAGCACCACAACCACCGGCGCCTAATATTGATTTTTTAGACACACCCTTCTTATTGGACAGTCCTCCGGTTGTGCCTTCGCCGCATAAGTTGGACTTTAAAACACCTGTGGAGACTTTTCAGGAAGCCAGTTCAGTGGCGCCGCTCCCTGTGAGGAAAGTGAAGAAGTCTGTTGCTCCGAAAAAGAAGTATTCGATACGCAGCCAATATTCCGTTAATGAATTAGATGCCGTTCCACGAGTGATAAGAAAAGGGAGGTTTTACTGGCCTCGTGGTGTGAGAGGAGTGGAAGCTAAAATTGCGATGCGCCTTAAAATCAAAAAATCAGGTCATGTGGAGGTTTTACGCATTATTTCCTCAACCAATTCAGATTTAAATAAAATAGCCATGAAAGTGGCCTCTCAAACTCGATTCACCCCACCTCTTAAAAACGGGAAACCCGTAGAGGCGGTTTATACAAAAACCTATCTTCTTAAAAAACGATAATGAAATACCTTCTATTATTACTTCACCTCAGCTGCTCCGTCGCTGCGACAAAGTTACCTTTATCTGTTTTGCTCTGGAAGTCGTCAGAATTTATCAAATCCTTCAATGGCTCGTACCGCATTAATTCAGAGCTTGAGCCAACGTTATCAAGTCAAGAGCGCGGGTTGTTGGTTCAGATGCAGGGGCTGATGCAAAAAAATAATCGTCAGGGCGTGTTGAGTAAATTGAAAGAGAGCCCCTTATTAAAAACGTCACCTTCGATTCAGTATAACTATGCGAATGTTCTCAGAGAAGAAGGGCGTGTGGATGAGGCCATTGGCTATTATTTAAAAGCGTTAGATAAGTTGCCTAGTTTTCGTAGAGCTCACCAAAACTTAGGGATAGCGTATGTTCAGGTTGAAAAGCTTGAGGAGGGAAAACTACATTTATTAGAGGCGATTAAACTGGGAAGTGCAGATGGTTTTGTTCATGGATTTCTAGGCTATTGCTTCATGGCAGAAGAGCGTTATGAAGCTGCGTTACTATCATACCGAAACGCGGTCACCGCGACGCCTGATGTTTTGGATTGGAGACTCGGATTGGCTCGGAGTTTGCAGGGATTGAAAAGAAATCAGGAGGCTTTGAACCTGTATCAGGGAATTTTAAAGGAAGATGCAGAGAACTTATACGTTCAACAGCAAGTGGCGTGGATTTATTTAGCCGAAAATCAGGTTTCGAAAGCGATCCCTATTTTAGAATACCTGCGAAGAAAAAATTACCTGCAACCAGTCGATCAAATCAGGTTGGGTTCTTTGTTGATAACTGATGGGAATATTAAGATAGGTTCCGATTTATTAAAGGCAACGATAGGGAGGGCCGAATTTAAAGATATCAAAGCCGCTTTGGGCGTGGTTCGTTTTTGTATTCAAGCTCAGGAGTTAGAACTGGCTGAAAAAATACAGGGTTTGTTGTCAACCAAGGCCCTTTCAGTTGCTGAAAAAGTGACGTTGAGGAGACTGAGAGCTAGACTCTTTTTTGCGAAAAAAGACAATCACCCTGAGGGAATTGAGATTCTCAACGATTTAATCAAAAAAGATCCGACAGACGCTGCGTCCTTAACTTTATTGGGCCAGCAATTGGTATTGGGTAAAAAACCACATCAAGCAATGCTTCGTTTTGAACAAGCATTGAACGTCAATGAAAAGGCCTTAACGCCTCGTCTTGAGCTGGCTAAAGTTTTAGTGGATTTAAAATTTTATGAAAAAGGGATTCAGAACTTAGAGTATTACTTGTCAGTAAGTGAGGACCCGAAAATTCTGGAGTATCTGCAAGCGGTTCAGAGAATAAATGATTCGTATAAACTCTAAGGAATGAGTCCTACTTTTGCCTCTCAGGTAAAAGAATGCAACTTTGCGCTTGAGTCTGGCTTTTGAATCGCAAAACTCTCTCATATGCATAGAGGCCTCTACACAGCAATCATCACTCCATTTAAAAATGGACAGGTTGATTACGATACATTTACTCAATTAATTGAGGAACAAATCCAGGCTGGAGTTGCAGGTATTGTTCCTGCAGGCACAACGGGTGAGTCACCAACGCTTTCGCCTGAGGAACACTTACAGGTGATCAAGCACTCTGTGGAGGTCGCGGCTAAACGTATTGAAGTGATTGCGGGCACTGGTGCTAATGCGACAGCTGAGGCTATCCATTTGACACAACAAGCTGAAAAGTTAGGAGTGGATGGTTCTTTGCAAGTTTGCCCTTACTATAATAAGCCGAGTCAGGAGGGGCTTTTCCAACATTATCGTGAGGTGGCTAGAAATACCGAGTTGCCGTTGATGCTTTATTCCGTTCCGGGCAGAAGTTCGATCGCTATCGAAGTTGATACCGTTGCTCGCCTGGCAGAGTGTGCGGATAATATTGTTTCTATTAAAGAAGCCGGAGGTTGTGTGGGGCGTGTGAATGCTTTGAGAGCAGCGTTGCCAGAAGAGTTTACTATTTTGTCAGGAGATGATCCATTGACTCTACCGTTTATGGCCTCTGGAGCGACGGGATTGGTTTCTGTAACATCCAACCTAATTCCAGCTGAGATGAATCAGTTGGTTAAAACCTTATTGGAAAATGATTTTGTAGCAGGTAGGAAGCTTCACTTCGAGCTCTTGGAGTTGATGGAGACCTTGATGGGAATCGATACGAACCCAGTGGGGATCAAATCAGCCATGTTCTTAGCTGGTAAGTGCGCCAATGAATTCCGTTTGCCTCTCGTTCCTTTGCCGGAAGACAAAGCTTCAATTTTAGAGGCTCAATTACAAAAGCTTAAAAAAGCTTAAGCTTGGTTCGCCTCTTTGCGCATTGCTGAGGGGCTGTATCCTGTCCATTTTTTGAATACATTTGAGAAAGCAAACTGAGACTTATATCCAGGTGCTTTCGTGATTTCCGAAACCGACATTTTAGTGGTTACTAATAAGTGCTTGGCGTGAGTTATTTAAAGAACACGATGTGTTCTTTTTTCAGTGTTTAATCTAGAGTAAAGCATTTCAAATGCTGTAAATCTAGGCAATACCCTTATTGATTGAGGGGAGAG
>CALLBE010000124.1 GCA_938001985.1 uncultured Verrucomicrobiales bacterium
AGCGTGATTCAGATTATCCGTAACGGGGCGACTTTGAAAACGCCTTTGAAGGATGTTTATTTCCGTGCAGGCGATGAGATTGTTCTGCGTGGGCATATCGACGGCGTTGCGGAATTGAGCTCAAGTGGTGAGGTCAAGATGGCTGGTGAGCATGATCCTTTTGATCTGGTTGGTGTTCGTAAAGAAACCGCGATATTAATGGAGGGTATTATTGGGCCAAACTCTAGCTTAGCTGGGCGAACGCTTGCTGACCTTAACTTCCGTCGTAAGTACGGTGTGATTATTCTGGCGGTGCATCGTCAGGGGGTGAACATGAAGGATCGCTTTGATAAAGTGAAGCTAGCTTTTGGTGACACGATCTTGGTTCAAGGGCCTCGTGAAAACATGGATAAGATGTTTGCGGAGCGTGATTTTGTAAACCTTTCTGAACCTCATACCGCGGAAATGCGTACGGAAAAAGCGCCGTTTGCTATCGCTGGGATTCTTTTGTTTATGTTGGTGAGTTCGCTGGGAGAGTTTGGTGTGGTGCCAAAGTTCCCTGTCGTGGTCCTGGCGATGAGCGGGGCTTTGATTACGCTTCTCTCAGGAGCGATCACACCTAAAGAGGCTTACCAAGCGATTGATTGGAGGGTTCTGTTCATGATTTTCGGTATGTTGGGAGTTGGTGAGGCTTTAGAGTTCTCCGGCTTGGCTCATAATGTGGCGACAGCTGCGATTGACTTGATTGGCAATAATCCGCATTTGTTGCTGGCTGCGATTTACTTATTGGCTGCGGTGTTGACGGAGGTCATTAGTAACAATGCTGTGGCGGCGTTACTCACGCCTTTATCCATACTGTTGGCGAATCAGATGGGAGTGAACCCTGTGCCGTTCATTGTGGCGGTGATGTTTGGCTCCTCAGCTAGCTTCTCCACACCCATTGGTTATCAGACCAACACCTTTGTTTACGGTGCGGGTGGTTATAAATTTGGCGATTTCTTTAAGGTAGGGTTTCCGCTGGCTATTATCTTATGGATTGTGGCGAGTTTCCTCATTCCCGTTATTTGGAAATTTTAAGTAGTTGCGTTTAAGTGACTTTTTTAACATAATGGGAAAAGAGAGATTTTCTCGTTTTCCCAAAAAAACATCATGAAACTTAACCTATTACTCCCGACTTCCCTAATATTTGGTCTTTTCACTCTTTCTTCGTGTGCTCGTAACACGCCTGAGACTTATAACGCGGCTCAAATTGGGTATGCACAGGAATTCACCATGGGTTCTGTGGTGACCGTTAAGGAAATTCTAGTGAACCGCAACACGCTTAAAAACAGAACGGGAACAGCCACAGGAGCGGTTCTTGGTGGTGTTGTCGGCGGTGTTGTCGGTAAAGAAAAAGATGGCTCAACGGGTGCTGCTGTTGGTGGTGTTGCCGGTTCTATCATCGGTGGATTGACTGGAGCTGCTGCCGATAAGTTTTATGGTAAAGTGCCAGCGCTAGAGCTCACCGTTCGTGATTCTAGTGGTAAGCATTTCGTAGTGATTCAAGGCAGAGACCAAACGTTCAAAGCGGGTGAGCGCGTTAAAATCATCACCACAGCTGCTGGTAAAACGCTAATCTCTAAGTAGATTGATTTTCAGCCATCGGCTAGATTCCATGGCTTTTTAACATGAAAAAACACCTTCACTGGCTTATTTTGGGCTCATTAGGCTTGGCCATTGTGGCGGGTGTGATTTGTCGTGAGTTTTTACCCTCCACAGACCTTTCAGGTTTGTTGGATTTTTCGAGCTTTTTAGGGGGCTTGTTTTTAAAGGCATTAAAGATGATTATTGTGCCTTTGGTGGCCTCTTCCATCATTGCTGGGATTG
This sequence comes from uncultured Verrucomicrobiales bacterium, assembly GCA_938001985.1. Taxonomy (GTDB): domain Bacteria; phylum Verrucomicrobiota; class Verrucomicrobiia; order Verrucomicrobiales; family Akkermansiaceae; genus CALLBE01. The sequence continues at coordinate 1,846 of CALLBE010000124.1, forward strand.
TCGGTGTTGGTAAAATAGAGGGCTTTGCTAGGTTGGGGCTAAAAACTTTGGTGGGCTATGGCTTGACCTCTTGCTTGGCGATAGTCGTTGGCTTGGCTTGGGTTAATATTCTTGAGCCGGGCAAGGTGAGTGGCGAGCCGAATGAAAAGATAGAGGCGATTTTTCAAAACAATGAGGTGAGTGGCAAAGTTAAGGAGATGTCCATGAATACAGCTAAAGTGGATCAGTCTGTTTATGATAAATTCAAAGAGCTCTCTAATCGTATGGTTTCGAGTAATATCGTGGAATCAGCCACCGATAATGGGAATTTACTGGCAGTGATCTTCTTTGCGCTTTTGTTTGCTATCGCGGCGGTGAACTTGCCTTCAGAGCAGAATGCAACGGTGTCGCTGCTGTTCGAGGGGATTCAAAATGCGATGATTAGAGTGACGGGCTGGGTGATGGCCTTGGCGCCTATTGGGGTCTTTGGATTAATGTTTCCTAAAATTTATATGAATGGGGTTGAGGGGGTTTCTCAGCTTTGGTTGTATTTCCTCACCGTATTACTGGCCTTATCAACTCACTTGTTTGTGATATTGCCGTTGTTGATGGTTTTAATAGGGAGGGTGAATCCTTTGAAGCAATTCGCCGCTCTTAAGTTGCCCTTGCTGACTGCTTTTTCAACGGCTTCTTCTGCGGCCACAATGCCTGAGACTTTATCGTCGGTTCGTAATAAAATTGGGGTTTCCAAGCGAGTTTCGAGTTTCACCATCCCGTTGGGGGCGACGGTGAATATGGATGGTACGGCCCTTTATGAGTGTGTGGCGGTGATATTCGTGGCCCAAGTGATGGGCTTAGAATTTACGGTTGCCCAGCAAGTGGGGATTGCGATCACGGCCTTGCTGACCAGTGTCGGCGTGGCGGGTGTTCCGTCTGCGAGCATGGTGGCAATCCTGATGATTTTGCAATCCAGTGGTATTGTTGGGGCTGAGCAAGCGGTCGTGGCGTTGCTCTCTGTTGATCGATTGTTGGACATGTCACGAACGGCGGTTAACGTCTTTGGAGACGCAACGGTGGCGACGATTATTGCGAAGACTGAGGGCGAGGATGTCTTGAAGTAATTAGTGCTTGTTAAGGGTTGGTTGGTTTGGTATTTTTTGAAAAAATAACAAATTATGGAGAACCAAGATTTAGTAGCCGAGTTGAACGAAGACAATCAGTTGATGAGTAAAGAAAAGAAAGATCTTCGATACACAGCTGAAGAGTGGAAGAAGATTGCCAGTGAAAAGGCAACAGAGTTTGGCGACAGAGCGAAGGTTCAGTTGGAGTCAACTAAGAAAGATTTGGACGTGTTCCAAGCTTCGGCTGAAGATTACGTTAAGAAAAATCCAGTGGCTTCCGTTGCAATTGCTGCGGGCGTTGGTTTTGTTCTCGGTTTATTAAGCGGTAGAAAATAAGCCATGTTGGATTCCCCTGAGGACTCCGCTTCTAAAAAACAGCCAAGTGCTTGGTCTCAATATTTGAGTGCCAGGGTGAGCTTGTTTAAATTGGAGTGGGAAGAGATAAAGCATCGATTGGTGCTGAAGGTGCTGGCGCTGGTTTTTATCCTGTTGTCGCTCATCGGTCTTGTGATGCTTTACTTTGGGGCGGTTGAATCTGGCTGCGCGTGGCTTTCAACGTTCTTGTTGGGTCAAGTTGAATCTCTGGACGCTACGGCAAGGCTGATCCTGACACCTGCGTTGCCTTATTTATTAATGGCATTATGGCATGGAAGTGTTGCTTTCATTGCTTGGAAGGCTGTTCTGACGAAAAAAGAAGTCGTGTTCGAGTCCAGTATTGAAGAGCTCGAGTCAGATTTGATTTGGGTTAAAAACAAGCTCAACCTTGATAAAAAGAAATGAATTCGAATAAGGCTAAGCTTATTGAAGAGCTTAAAACTCAGCGAAGTCTAGCGGCTTACCAGCTAGCGTCTTCCAATCCTATTGCTTCTAAAATCTCTAAACTGAAGTGGCTGAAGCCTTCCGTGGGGCAGTTGGCTTTATTGGGAGTGGGTGTTTTTGTTATCAGTGGTTTCTTCAAGAAGGGGAAGCCAGCGGCTAAGTCTACCTGCGATTGTAGTGGTGGTTCGGGTAAAAATAAGAGCGCTTTAGCTGAAGTTTTGAAATTGTTGACGCCTTTTTTAATGGCGGGCTTTAAGTATTTTAGACCTCAGTTGGAAAAGGTTCTGATTTCCTTTTTCTCAAAGAAGAACGGTTAGTTTTGGCTCTGTTTTTGGCCTCATTCTGGGGCTTTAAAATAGGCGTTTTATGACACAGTGACATAAACTGAGAGGATAGAGATTGATTCCATAGAGTGTGGTGGTATTATCCAATCAAACACGTAAGACCGTATGAAAAAAATTGAAGCGATTGTTAAACCATTCAAGTTGGAAGAAGTAAAAGGAGCTTTAGCTGAAGTAGGTGTTCAGGGAATGACTGTTTCAGAAGTTAAAGGTTTTGGTCGTCAAAAAGGACACACTGAAATTTATAGAGGTTCAGAGTACACGGTTGATTTCCTTCCTAAGGTTAAGGTTGAGATCGTCGTTGCTGATGATCAGGCAAAAGCAGTGGCGGAAGCGATTGTAAAAAGCGCGTGCACAGGTAAAATCGGTGATGGTAAAGTGTTCATCTCTCCTGTGGAAGAGGCGATTCGTATCCGTACCGGTGAGACGGGTGGAGAAGCGGTTGCTTTAAGTTAATATTTTTCAAAAAAATACACCTCTGCAGAGAGGCTTTGAAGACGCTATTTGATAGCGTCTTTTTTTATTTTTTAAGAGAATTTTTATGTTTTTTTGAGGAGATGGGTTTCATTATTTAAATGAAAAAATGAGGCTTGCTTTGCCTAGGGACTCAGGTATGCTGGGGCTATCAATTCCAAGAACTTAAGGGGAGTGGGTAATTAATACCCGCTTTTTTTGGGTCTAAAACAATTTTTATTTACATATGAACAGAGACATTATCGCTTTAGTCGACTTCTATGAAAGAGAGAAAGAGCTCGATCGTGATCGAGTTGTTGAGGCGTTAGAGTACGCGTTTATTGCGGCTTATAAAAAGATGGTGCCTGGCGCAGATAAGATTGAGACCTTGAAGGCTGAGGTGGATGAGCGCAAGGGCGATACCAAGATTCTAGCTTCATTAGAGGTGGTCGCAGATGATGAGCTGGTTGATAGCTTTAACCAAGTGGCTCTTTCAACAGCTCAGAAAAAAAATTCAGAGATCACCGTGGGTGAGTCTATTGATTTAAACGTAACGCCACCGAACTTCGGACGTATTGCGGTTCAGACAGCTAAGCAGACGATTCAACAGCGTCTGAGAATGGCTGAAAAAGAGCGCATTTATGACGAGTTTAAAGACAGAGCGGGCGATGTTGTTGCCGGCACAATCAGTCGTTTTGAGAGAAATGACGTCTGGGTTAACTTGGGTAAATTTGATGGCAGAATGCCTTCGCGTGAGCGTGTGAACACCGAGGATTACAATGTTGGTGATCGTATTCGTTTTTACGTAGTTGCGGTTGAAAACGAGGCTAGAGGCCCTGAGATTATTCTTTCAAGAAGTCACCCGAACTTTGTGCGTCGTTTATTCGAGGCGGAGGTGAGTGAGATTGCAGATCAGACGATTGAGATCAAATCAATTGCTCGTGAAGCAGGATTCCGTACCAAGATGACGGTTGTAACTTATGACGACAACGTTGATCCTGTAGGTGCTTGTGTGGGTATTCGTGGCGCTAGAGTTAAGAATATTGTTAAAGAATTAAACAATGAGAAAGTGGATATCATTCCTTGGAATGAAGACCCTGCAGAGTTTATTCATGAAGCGTTGAAGCCTGCTAACTTGCTTTCAGTAAGATTGGACGAGGAGAACAAGACTGTTCATGTAACAGTGGATGAAGAAGAGTTGAGCAAGGCCATTGGTCGTCGTGGTGTGAATGCACGCTTGACGTCTAAGCTTTTAGGTTGGGAAGTTGAAATTGAAAAAGACGAGAGCAAGCATGAGATGTTTGAGTCAAAAATTGCTGACGCTTCTCACTCCGTTGCTGAGACTCTTGAGATTTCAGATGATTTAGCTGACGCTCTTTACCGAGCAGGTGGAGCAAGCTTAGACATGATTGCGCAAATGCCTTCGGACTATATTGCACAAGCTTGTGATATCACCGAAGAAGAAGCTCAAGCGATCTTAGATAAAACCGCTGGCGCTCTAAATAGCTAAACCTAGATTATCTACATTATTTTTTTCAAAAAGACTACTTTCCTGCATGGCACAACAAAATAACAACACACCTAATAAGAAGAAACCGACTTTAGACTTAATTGCTGATAAACCGGCAAATAAGCGCGCAAAAAAAGGAGGGCAAGCTTCACGTGCAGGGCATCATAAGAAGCATATCAACCAGCAGAAGCGTGAGGCTTTAGACATCTTCGCTGAAGAGGGTAAGAAAAAGACATCGCAGGTTGTTAAGAAAGCTAATGAAGTCGAAGCGGTTGAGGCCGATACGGCTTCTGATAGCAAAGTAGTGAGCTTGAAACCACCGATTGTTGTCGGTGATTTGGCGGAAAAAATCGGGTTAAAACCATTCCAGTTGATGGCAGACCTCATTAAACTTGAGGTGTTTGTCAACCCAACACAAGCGATTGAGCCTGATATTGCGGCCGTTATTTGTGATAAGTACGGGTTTAAATTTGAGCGTGAAAAACGCCAAAAAGGAACCGGTGTTACGAAGAAAGAGGCTTCTGTTAAAGAGCCTAAAAAGGTGGTTGAACAGGATCAAGGCAAGCTAGAGCTCCGTTCTCCAATCATTGCGTTCATGGGGCACGTTGATCACGGTAAGACAACCATGCTCGATTACTACCGTAAGTCTAGAATCACGGTAGGTGAAGCGGGTGGTATCACTCAGGGTATTGGTGCTTATAAGGTAGAGCACGAAGGCAAGCCAGTGACGTTTTTAGACACTCCAGGTCACGCTATTTTCTCAGGTATGCGTAAGCGTGGCGCTGCAATCACGGACATCGTTGTTCTCGTGGTGGCTGCAGATGACGGCATCATGCCTCAGACTAAGGAGGCGATAAAACACGCCAAAGAAGCAGACAAAACAATCATTGTTGCCATTAACAAATGTGATTCTCAAGGGGCAGATCCGATGCGAGTCATGGGTCAGTTGATGGAGAATGATATCACGCCAGTTGATTTCGGTGGTGATGTGGAATGTGTTCAAGTATCAGCTCTTAAAGGAGATGGTATGGAAGATCTTTTAGGCCTCTTAGCACTTCAAGCAGAGGTTCTGGAGCTTCAGGCAAATCCAAAAGCGAATGCTCGTGCGTTCGTTATTGAGGCAGAAATTAAAGAAGGCCGTGGACCGACTTCAACTGTGATTGTTGAAGACGGAACCTTAAAGCAAGGGATGCCATTCATTTGTGGACCTTACGCAGGTAAGATCAAGGGAATGGTGAACGATAAGGGAGAGCGTATTAAAGAGGCTCTTCCTGGTTCACCTGTCGAAGTTCTAGGTTTCAACGAATTGCCTAATGTGGGCGATGATCTTGTCGAAATGAAGAATGACAGGGAAGCGAAGAAACTTTCTGACGAGCGTTTGGGCGCGGATCGTGTCAATCGTCTTTCGACGCCTCAAAAAATGAGACTCGAAGATCTCATGACCATGGCTTATGAGGGGGGTGACAAGCCAACCTTAAAGATCATTTTAAAGACAGATGTTCAAGGTTCTGTCCAAGCGATTACGGGTGCAATTGAGGACATTGAGACGTCAAAAGTAGATGTTAAATTTGTAACCGCTGCCGCTGGTGCTATTACCGAGACAGATGTTGTGATGGCGGCTTCAGGAGATGATGCTGTAATCATTGGTTTCAATACGAAAGTGGATGCTAAGGCTGCTCGTGCAGCTAAAAAAGAAGGGGTTCAAATCAAACTTTACTCCATTGTTTATGAGCTGATTGATCAAGTGAGAGATGCCATGGAAGGCATGCTTGAGCCAGAAGTTCGTGAGACAGTAATCGGTAAGGCTACGGTGAGAATGGTCTTCAAAGTTCACAAAGGAAAAGCAGCCGGTTCTTATGTCGATGAAGGTAAGGTTAAGCGAACCGCTCATGCCCGTGTTCTTCGTGGCGGAATCCCTGTGTTCGACGGTAAGATGTCAACGCTTCGTCGCTTCCAAGAGGAAGTGGATGAAATCAAATTTGGTACGGAGTGTGGTATCCGTTTAGGTAGTTTCGATGACTATGAAGAGAACGATGTTATCGAGTGTTACATTTTAGAAAACATTGACCAAAAGCTTTAAGTTTTGTCCCAGCGTCTTCAACGAATTAACGAATTATTAAAGCGCGAAATCAGTAGCGTTATTCAGAGAGATTTTGAGTTCTCTAATTGTTTGGTTTCGGTCACCGATGTGGTGACCACGAATGATTTGAGAGAGGCTAAGGTCTTGATCAGTATTTTAGGTCAAGGAGCCGGTGTTTTTGAAAAAATTCAAGTCCGCCGTGGAGCGATTCAACAAAAGGTCTCCAAGCGTGTGGTGCTGAAGCACTTCCCTGTCTTTACCTTCAAGCTCACCGATGCTCTCGAGAGAGGTAATGAGGTGGTGGATCTGTTGCAGGAAGTGGAAAAACTCCCGCAAGCGCCCATCCCTGACGACGAGGAGCTTTAATACAATAGGCTGCATTTGCCAGCTTGACCCACTAGACATATAACTATGAAAACCCTCATTATTACTTGCCTTTTGTTTAGCTTGAGCCTTGTTCAAGCCCAACTTAAAGCCACCGTTTCATTAAAATATACGGACTATATTCAGTATGAAAAAGTAGGTTTGAGAATTAAGCTCGAGAACCGATCGGGGCAGGATTTTAATTTGGATTCAGAGCCTTGGATCAATATTTTTGTTGAAAGATCAGGCGGCTCTTCGCTTGTTCCAGCCTTTGAGATACGAACGCCTGCTAAGACATTGGGACCGAACCAGTCGATTACTTTTGAGGCCAACCTCAACCAGGTTTACGACATCAGCCAGTTGGGGAATTATTCAGTTTTTTTAGTTGGGAATCCTAAAGAAGCCTCCGCTCCTATTTATTCGAACCGCAAGCGTTTCTCCATCCATGAGCCACGTATTATCAAGACGGCGAGACCTGTCGTGGAGCAAGGTCAGCCTGTGATCGAATATCGATTGCTGGAGTTTTCTAGATTTTCCAAGGATTACTTATACCTTCAGTGCTATTCAATTGCAAAAGGCTATCCTCTCAACACCGTTGGATTGGGTGGGTTTATGCGAGACTTCAAGCCTAGCTTAAGGGTTTCAAAAAGTGGAAAAGCGGTTGAGTTTCACCAACAAAACCAGCAGTTTTTTGTGATGTCTGAGTTGAATATCAATGGGACATTGGCGAGTTTTAAACATTACGTGAGAGCCAACGAAGCTAAGAACCCCCAGCTTTATCTTGATAATAAAGGCCTGCCCTTCATTGCGAATGGAAGGTTTTATGATCCAGAGGCTGAGGCGAAGAAGGCTCTGATCCTCAAGAAGGTCAGTCAGCGCCCTCCAGGTTTTTAATTCATCAAGACTTTAGCCTTTTAATCTTTCTCGTTCATGGTCAGTCATGTGAACACAGCTTCCTCGGCTTCGAGAGCATCGAGCGCTTACCGAATGCCTGCGGAATGGGAGCCTCAAGAAGCGACTTTATTTTCTTGGCCTGATAACGCTGAGCACTGGGGCAGTCATTCGCTCTCAGCGCTACAGCAGAAGTTTGCTCAAATCTGTGCCACGATCTCGCGCTTCCAAAAGGTTGAGATCAATATCGCGGCTTCGTGCCTTGACTCAGCTCGTCAGGCAATCCTTAGCCAGGGTGGGGAGTTGGCTCAGGTTGAGTTTATTGAAATGCCTCATGACGATGTTTGGTGCCGTGATCATGGGCCGATCATTGTTCATGATTTAAGAAATGAGGAAAGAGTGGCTCTTAATTGGGAGTTCAATGGTTGGGGCGACCGGTTTCATCCATACGAGTTAGATAATCAAGTGCCTCAACGTTACGCTCGGCATAAGGGAATGCGTTGTGAAAACACCCAAAGAATTCTTGAGGGCGGAGCAATTGAGGTGAATGGGCAAGGCTTGTTGATGACGACAGAGGCGGTTTTATTAAATGAGAACCGTCACCCCGGTGGTGATGATTTATTGAAGTCAAAGTCCGAGCTTGAAGCCGACTTGGCGCGCTTTTTGGGCGTGAAGACCATCCTTTGGTTAAATGAAGGTCTTGAGGGAGATGACACCGGTGGTCACATTGATGACTTGGCGCGTTTCACTCCTAGTGGAGACATTTTAGCCGTGCATACCGATAATCAGAACCTTCATAATTTTGGAGTTTGTTCAGAGAACTGGCGTCGTCTGAGAGAAATGCTCACCGAGGTGCCTGAGCTTAAAAACAAAGAAATTATCAAACTTGAGCTCCCAGAAGTCAGAGCGTCGAATGCTGAAGGCTCTCGCCTCCCTGTGATGCCTGCGAGCTATGCGAATTATTTGATTTTAAATGAGGCCGTTCTGGTGCCTCAGTTTGATCTTAAATCTTTGGATTCCTCGGCATTGAGCGTCATTGGAGAGCATTTCCCAGAGAGAGAAATGATAGGAATACCCGCTAGCGACCTCGTGAGCGAAGGCGGCGCGATTCATTGCATTTCACAGCATATACCCTCGCCTTTAAAATCTTCATAAATATCCCAGCTGTCTCTTCTGAGAGTAGCGAGATTGGTATCTCGTCTAAGAGGCCTCCTCGGAGATGTAGGGTTCTGCTTTGGGCCGTAGGCGTTTTCTTTGGAAAGTGCGTTTAGAGAGGGGCGAGCTTGGAGGTGTTGTGATCGCTTGATTTTTAGTTTCTTGAACTGAGATTTCACCACATCGTGGGCATAGCTGAGATGGTTCAATCGAGTTTTCTGAGGCGGGTTTGGGCGCGAGGTTTTCTTTCGCTTGCGCTAAGGATTGAATGGCTAGGGATTGAGGAGTCCCTTCCCCAGGAGCAGGAGTGGGTTTGGTTGCGGAAAAAGGGAGGGTGACGACGAACACAAGTAGCCCGAGGAGTCCTCCGAGGAGTGCTAGGCTTAAAAAAGCGGCAGCAAAGCCCCCGAGGGCGAAGTTGAGAATGAAGTCTGGAGATTTGCCCGATTCATACAAAAGAAATGAACCGACAATACTGATAATGAGCCCAGTGCCCACACCGGTGACGAGTAGGGTGTCGATGGTGGAGCGGACGAAGGGCAAAAATTTATTTTTTTTAGACGCCATCTAGAGGGGGTGAGTTTATCTAATTTAATGTTTTTTGGCAATGGCATTATCAGAGGGGCGGAGTAATTCAGTTCTATACGCTTGCAATCTGATGAGAATAAAGAATGATTTTAGCGCATGACCAGCCCCGATCAATTTATTAGCAACTTGTTTAAGGAATCTTGGCAAAAGAAAGCCAAGAAGACCGCTGCTGCGGGGCGTCGTTATTTAAATTACCAAAAGGACCGCTTGTCAGAAGATCAGGTGACGGCGATCAATCAGTTGATTCTAGATTTAAAAAAGGAGCGAAAAGGAGGCTCGCCTGAGAGGGCTGAGGTTCTGAGTCAGGAGCTTGAGGTGATGTGTGGCAATGCGTTGCCTCATTACACACCAGAGACGGAGATGCAGTTCCAAGTAGTGGACATTTTTGTTACGATTGTGGTTATTTTTGCCATTAGGACTTTTATATTCCAGCCGTATCGAATTCCAACAGGGTCTATGCAACCGACGTTGAACGGGGTTAAGGTTGAGCCGTTGGCGAGGGCCGAGTGGCCGGGGGCATTCAGTCGAGTGCTTCAGTACCCATTGAACGGAAAGGCGTATGTCGATTGCAAGGTGACGGATGATGATGTGTTGGTTGGGGTGAGAGATAAGATGTTTTTGGTTTTTTTAAATCAGACGGAATTGAAATTTAAGAGCGGTAAGAAGAAGACCATTAATGTGCCTCTGAGTCAGGCATTGGAGGCAGGGTTATTTGATTACATAAGAAATAATCAAGTGTTTGCAGTGAACCCAGGAGGTCTTTTGGATAATATCGTCGTGCCTGTTAAGAAGGGAGATGTGTTGTTTTCTGGCGCGTTTGAGGCGGGTGATACAATTGTGGTGAATAAGATGGAATATCACTTCCGTAAGCCAAAGCTGGGCGAGGTGTTTGTTTTTGATACCCTTGGAATATCGAATCTCAAGGAGTTCACTGGGGATCAAGCGGGAGGTTCAAATTATATCAAGCGTCTTTCAGGTTTGCCTGGGCAGCGAGTTGAGATTCAGTCGCCTGAGTTGTTTGTCGATGATCAAAGAGCTGAGGGCTTGGGATTCGAGCGAGTAATGAGACGTGAGCCCCCTTATAACCCTACCGGCTATTTTGGTAACCAGAGACAACTTTATATCGATGGGAATAAAATCCCTCGATTGCTGCGAAACACCGATGGATCGCCTAAATTAGAAGACTCTAGACGCCAAGTATTTAAGCTAAACAAGGGAGAGGATGTGAATCTTCATGAATATTTAGCCCTGGGTGACAATACGGAGAATTCGTTAGATTCTCGTGCATGGGGGCCGGTTTATCAGCATAACGTCGTGGGGCCTGCGGGTATCGCTATCTGGCCATTCACCAATGGTCATTTTGGATTTATTAAGTAAGAGAAGACGCGCGTGGCTGACTCCGTTGTTGACCCTCAAGAAGTAACAAAGGCAGCTAAGTCTAATTTGGCTTTTGCCCTAAATTGCCTGCCCAAGGAACGGCGAGACGACATGGTGACGTTTTATGCGTTTTGTCGTATTGTAGACGATATTGCGGATTCAGAAAGCCTGCCATTGGCAGAAAAGCAGGTTCAGCTCGGGGCTTGGAAAAAGGCGTTTGAGAGGGGAGAGGTTGCTGAGGGCTCATTTGAGAAGAGTGTTTTAGCGTTGGCGGCAAAGCACGCGATCGATACACAATTATTCTTGGCGGTGGTTGAGGGGTGCACGGAGGATCTGACGCCTGTGGTTTTTCAAACATGGGAGGCGCTGAAGCAATACAATTGGAAGGTGGCTTGTGCCGTTGGGATGGTCTCTGCCAAGATATTCGGCTGCTCCACGCCTGAGTCGGAGACCTATGCGGTGAAGCTTGGGCACGCGTTACAGTTGACGAATATTTTGCGTGATGTAGGGCATGACTGGGACTTTGATCAACGAGTTTATCTGCCCGTGGAGGACATGGAGCGGTTTGGCTATAGCCTTGAGAAGTTGCAGAACAAAGTAGTTGATTCCTCATTCATGGAGATGATGGCCTACCAGGCGAAGCGAGCAGAAAACTTGTTCAAGGAGGCTGAAGAGTGCTTGCCTGTTGAAGATAGAAAAGCGCTTTTACCTGCTCGGATGATGGGGGAGGTTTATTATTTACTGCTACAGAAAATTAAAAAAAATCAGTTCAACGTGTTTGAGAAAGTGCATCGCGTCTCAAAGGTGAGGAAGGTGCTGGTGTTGCTTTGCTTTTTGATTAAAGCGCGTGTGTAGAGCTTAGGCTCTCTTTTGGGTTCATTAAGAACGATTTTCTGAGAAGTGGAGGGGTTTTATTTCCTCAAATAAAGCTAGATTTTTGATCAATTCGTGAGCGTTTGAGCTGAATTAAGCGGGTTCGAATCCTAGAACACTTGACTATGTTGTTAATAGTAGTCAGATTTAGTTGAGATAAATAACTCTTCAAAGACTGTGGATTTTAAAGATATTAAGCGCATTGTAGAATTGATGGATCAGCACGAGCTGTCTGATTTCGAACTCGAAAGAGAAAATTTCGCCCTGAAGCTTAAAAAAGGAATGAACGAAGAGGTGTTAAAAACCGCTTTGGCTTCATTGCCTGCAGCTCCAGCAGCGGCTCCCGCTCCAGCTCAACTCGCCCCAGCAGCAGCTCCGGCTCCAGCGGCGGCAGGTGCAGCACCTTCTGAGGCTCCAGCCCAAGAGGGAGAAGCTATTAACTCACCAATGGTGGGTACATTCTACATCAAGCCTGCTCCGGACGCAGATGTTTTTGTAGAAGTGGGTTCTGCGGTTAGCGAAGGCCAAACGATTTGTATCATTGAAGCGATGAAAGTGATGAATGAGATCAAGGCTGAGAAGTCAGGGACGATTTCTGCTATCGTGGCGAATGAAGGAGATTCAGTTCAGTTTGGAGATCCTATTTTTTATATTAAATAAGCAGCCGTATGTTTAAGAAAGTTCTCGTAGCCAACCGAGGCGAAATTGCGCTTCGCGTTATTCGCGCTTGTCGTGAATTGGGAGTGACCTCGGTTGCTGTTTACTCAGAGGCGGATGTTCAATCGATGCACGTTCAGCTTGCTGATGAAGCGGTTTGTATCGGTCCTGGCCCCAGTTCAGAGAGTTATCTGAAGGCTGAGCGCATCATTGCAGCAGCTGAAATCACAGGTGCTGAAGCGATTCACCCAGGATTCGGCTTTTTATCAGAAAATGCTCGTTTTGCTGAAATCTGTGAAACGTCAGGGATTAAATTCATTGGCCCATCAGCTCAGGTTATCGAGCAAATGGGTGACAAGAACACGGCGAGAGCAACGGCGATTGCCAATGATGTTCCTATCACTCCCGGTTCTAAAGACATCTTAAAGGATGTTGAAGACGGTAAGAAACAAGCGGCTGAGATCGGCTACCCAGTCATGATCAAGGCGACTGCCGGTGGTGGTGGTCGAGGCATGCGTCCTTGTTTTAAAGCGGAAGAATTTGAAATGCTGTACAATCAAGCCAGCCAAGAGGCCGTGGCTTGTTTTAGTAACGGCGATTGTTATTTAGAGAAACTCGTCTTGAACCCTCACCATGTTGAGTTCCAAATTTTCGGAGACCAACACGGGAATTTCGTTCATTTAGGTGATCGTGACTGCTCCATGCAGCGACGTAACCAAAAGATTATTGAGGAGTGTCCATCACCATTCATTAGCCAAGAGATTCGTGAAAAAATGGGCGCGGCTTCTCAGCGTCTGATTGAGGCGATTGGTTACGAAGGTGCAGGTACGATTGAGTATTTAGTGGATGATGCGGGTGAGAATTTCTACTTCATGGAGATGAA